>PWXP01000105.1 GCA_003561895.1 Planctomycetaceae bacterium
CTTCATCCCCGGCGCGCCGCTTCACGGCGTCGTCGGTGAACACCTGATCGATGACATCCGGGAGCCGGGCGCCACGGCCGACCGTTCCCGCTGGCTGGTGATCATCGTGCCGTTGCTTTTCCTGGGAATGCTCACCCCCGGACTCACCTATGGGATCCACCAAGGCGCGATCAAGAACGACAAGGACCTGGCCAGGCTCTTCAGCGAAAGCATTGCCGCCATCGCTCCGGTCATCGTCCTGGCATTCTTCGCCGGACAGTTCATCTACTGCTTCGCGCACAGCGGCGTGGCCGTGATGATCGCCGAGGCCGGCGGCCAAGCGCTGGCCCGCGCGGACATGCCCATCCCCATGCTGCTCGTCACCTTCATCTTCATGGTCGGGGTCTTCAACCTGTTCATTGGATCGATGTCGGGCAAGTACGCGATCCTCGCACCCATTTTCGTACCCATGTTCATGATGGTGGGCATCAGCCCCGAACTCACCCAGGCCGCCTACCGCATCGGCGACTCCACCACCAACATCATCACCCCGCTGAATGCCTACCTCATTATCGTCATCAGCTTCATGCAGCGTTTCTATCCGAAGGGCGGCCTCGGCACGCTCGTCTCCCTCATGCTCCCTTACACCATCGTCTTCACCATCGTCTGGAGTATCATGATCGTCATCTGGGTCTACTTCCAGATCCCGCTCTCCTACGGCGACGAGGGCCCGCTCTTCTACTACTTCCATTGAAGCTTGGCAACGGCAATTCATGCCGGGCACCTGCAGCACTTGACTCGCTTGAAGAGAAAGCGGGAAGCGAAGCTTGCCGCGAAACGAGTAGCCGCGAAACGAGTAGCCCCGAAACGAGTAGCCCCGAAACGAGTAGCCCCGAAACGAGTAGCCGCGAAACGAGTAGCCCCGAAACGAGAATCTGTTTTCTCGCGAATCCACGATGTGCCCGGCAGCTTGACACCCGGCAGCTTGACACCCGGCAGCTTGACACCCCTCGGCGCCCCCGCTAGAATCGACGATTGGTCGGTGGAATGCGATGCTCCGCCCGGAATGGACCCGATACCTGAGCAGAAGCACGATGAGCCCAGCGAAATGGTGGGGCCTTTCCGCGGCCATTCTCCCCGGATTGGCCGATTCGAGTTGGACGGGCCGCCTTGCCTCGCCGTGGAGAAGGGTCAAGGCAAGGATGCAATGATCGTGGCATTGAGAACCGAAGAGAATTGCTATGGTACGCCCCTTGGAGCCTGAACCGATTTCAAGCAGGCACGTGAACGGCGATGAAGACGCGCGATTGGCCGCCGAGGCCGTTGCTCTAGCCGCCGAGTTACTGAAGGACTCCATCCGGCGTCAGAAATGGTCGGAGAAACGCCAGGGTGCGCAGCTTGCGCGGATGATGGCCGACGCGCGGGGCAAAGCGTTTACCCTGGCAATGGCCGACCAGGTATTTCGCCCCCCGTCGGAAGCCCGGTCGGCGGCGCAGTTCCGCCATTTGGTCCATGGCTACGGCGTGCCGAAGTATCTCACGCTGCCCGAACGCCTCGCCATGCGGGCCGGGTCGCTGGCATCGGCCGTGGCCCCGCGGGTGGTGATGCCCGCGATCACCCGCGCGATGCGCGCCCAAAGCGCATCGGTCATCTTGCCGGCTGAGGACGCGCAACTGAAGCCCCTGCTGGCCCAACGCCGCCGGGCCGGGATGCGCATGAACCTCAACCAACTGGGTGAGGCCATCCTGGGCGAACAGGAGGCGGAAAACCGCATTCGGGCCGTGATCTCTCGCATCGAAAGCCCAGATTGCGACTATTTTTCCGTGAAGCTCTCCTCGATTTTCAGTCAAATCCACCTTGTCGGCTACGATGAAACCCTCGCCCGCATCAAGAAACGTTTGCGCCGGCTTTACCGCGCGGCCCTCGCCCATCCCGCTGAGGGGAAGCCGAAGTTCGTGAACCTCGACATGGAGGAATACCGCGACCTTCGGCTCACCAGCGAGGCGTTTCGCCAGGTTCTCGACGAACCCGAGTTCCTCCGGTTGGAAGCCGGCATCGTCTTGCAGTCGTATTTGCCCGACGCATGGCCCGTTCACTGCGAACTCAACGCCTGGGCTCGCCGCCGCGTTGCCGGCGGGGGCGCGGGCGTGAAGGTCCGCATCGTCAAGGGCGCCAACCTGGCGATGGAATCGGTGGAGGCCGAGTGCCACGACTGGCCGTGTGCCACCTACGCCACCAAGGAAGAAGTGGACGCGAATTTCAAACGCATGCTCCACGAAGGCTGTCGCCCGGAGAACGCCGCGGCGGTCCGGCTGGGCGTCGCCAGTCATAACCTGTTCGATATCGCCTACGCCATGCTTCTGCGCGAACGGGAGGGAGTGGCTCACCGTATCGACTTCGAGATGCTCGAGGGCATGGCCAACCACCAGGCCCGCACCGTGCACGAGGCGGTTGGGGGCTTGGTTCTCTACGCTCCAGTCGTGCTCCGTCATGATTTCCATAGTGCCATCGCCTACCTCGTTCGGCGGCTCGATGAGAACACGGCCGAGGAAAACTTCCTGCGAGACAGCTTCGGCATGGCCGTTGGCGACGCCGCATGGGAAAGCCAAAAACAGCGGTTCCTCAAGAGCTGTGCCCGCAAGGACGAAATCATGACCGGCCCGCGGCGCACCCAGGACCGCCGTTGCGAAGATCCGCGGCCGCTTCCGGTCGGTGCGCCCTTCCACAACGCGGCCGACACCGATTGGGCCCTGCTGCACAATGTCCGCTGGATCCGGGCGAAGGTCGATGCCCTGCGCGATGCCGCCGTCGCGCCCATCCCGCTCGTCCTCGGCGGACGCGAAACGGCCGGCGATGCCGAAGCGGCCGGTCGCGACCCCTCGCGCCCCGGCGTCGAAACCTACCGGCACGCTCTTGCGGGGCCACACCAGGTGGACCAGGCGCTTGCCGCCGCCGTGGCCGCCGCGCCGAAGTGGGTGGCTCTGGGGTTTCAGCGGCGCGCGGAACTACTTCACCGCGTTGCCGCCGAAATCGCCCGCGACCGCGGCAACGCCATTGCCACCATGGTCATGGACGCCGGCAAGGCGGTCTCGGAAGCCGATGCCGAAGTGACCGAGGCGATCGACTTTGCCAATTACTACGCATGCGGCATCCCCCCCGACGGCGCGCGGCCGACGCCCTTGGGTACCGTGCTGGTCGCTCCGCCCTGGAATTTCCCCTATGCCATTCCCTGCGGCGGCGTGCTCGCCGCGTTGGTCGCCGGCAACACGGTGATCCTCAAACCGGCTCCCGAGACGGTGCTCACCGCCTGGGTCATGGTGCAGGCCGTTTGGCGCGCCGGCATCCCGCGCGACGCCCTCCAGTTTCTCCCCTGCCCGGACAACGCAATCGGCCGCTCCCTCGTCACCGACGGCCGCACCAGTGCGGTCGTGCTGACCGGCGCGTACGACACGGCCCGGATGTTCCTTGGCTGGAAACCGGAACTCCAACTTTTCGCCGAGACGAGCGGCAAGAACGCATTCATCATTACCGCCGCCGCCGACCCCGACCAGGCCGTGAAGGACCTCGTGCGCAGCGCGTTCGGCCACGCCGGCCAGAAATGCTCCGCCGCCTCGCTGGCCATCGTCGAGGCCGAACGGTACGACAGCCCCGGTTTTCGAAGCCAGTTGCGCGACGCGGCCGCATCGCTGATCGTCGGGCCTTCGTGGAACTACGACGCCGCCATCACGCCGGTGATTCGCGAACCGGGCGAGGCCCTCCAGCGCGCCCTGACGCAACTGGACCCCGGCGAGCAGTGGCTGCTGGAACCCCGCATGGTCGACGGCAACCCGTGCCTGTGGTCGCCGGGCATCAAGCTGGGCGTGGCCCCCGACGGCTGGTATCGGCGCACCGAATGCTTCGGCCCGGTGCTCGGCGTCATTCGCGCCGACGATCTGGAGCACGCCATCCGCATCCAGAACGATTCGCCGTTCGGTTTGACCGGCGGGATCCATACGCTGGACGATCGCGAAATGACCCGCTGGAAAGAGCAGGTCGAAGTGGGCAACGGCTACATCAATCGGCCCATCACCGGGGCCATCGTCCGGCGCCAGCCGTTCGGCGGCTGGAAACGCTCGTGTTTCGGGCCCGGCGCCAAGGCCGGAGGGCCGAATTACGTGGCCCAATTCTCGCACTGGGCGAATGCCGCGGCTCCGACCCGGCGGGCCGCCCCCGGCCCGGAAACGCAGCGATGGCTCGACATACTCACCGCCCAGCTTCCCGACGCGGCAGCCGTCCTGGAGGCCGCCGCGGGGAGCGATGCCTTCTGGCAGGCCCATGAATTCGGCATCGAGCATGATCCCACCGCCATGCGATGCGAGGGCAATATCTTCCGCTACCGGCGCTTCCGCCGCGCGCTGATCCGAGTGGCCGATGAACTGTCGGACACCGACGCCGCCCGGCTGATCCTCGCCGCCCGGGCAATGGGGGCGCCCTTCGCCGTTTCGCTCGACCGGGATCGTCCTTGGCTGGCCGGGCTGGGCGCCGAGTTCACCCGCGAATCGGAGGAAGGCTTGCTGCACCGCATGCCGCAGCTTGCCGCTACCGGTACCGGCGTGCTGCGCTGCCCGGGGGCGGCCCCCTCGCTGCAAGCCGCGGCCACCGGCGCCGGCATCCGTCTTGCCGGCGGCCCCGTCCTTTGGAACGCCCGTCTCGAATGGCCTGCCTGGCTCCGCGAACAGGCCGTCAGCGAGACCCTCCACCGTTACGGCAATGTGGTGCCGAAACCGTGAAGTCAAGGAGCATCGCCTAACGGAAGACCAGTATATGATTGGGGCTTCCGTTTCCAGGTGCAGACTGCTTTTCCGGAGGACGGCACAGCGGCGTGCGCCTATTACATTGGCGCGGCCTGCACCTAGAAACGGAAGAGCCATCAAATCGACGGGCCGCAAGGCCGGAGGGGAAACGAATCGGCCGCTGCCGGGCCGCCCGCCCCCATCTCGCCCTGGGCGGTGCGGGCGATGATCTCGTCCTGCAACGCGCGGCCGAGGTCGCAAAAGTAGTCGCTGTAGCCGGCCACGCGCACGATCAGGTGGCGGTATTGCTCGGGGTGCCGCTGGGCGTCGCGCAGGGTTTCGGCGTCGACGACGTTGAACTGCATGTGGTGCCCGTCCATGCGGAAATACGTGCGCACAAGCTGCCCGAGCTTCGTCAGGCCCTCCTCGCCCGCCAGGACGCTGGGCAGGAACTTCATGTTCAACAGCGTGCCGCCGGTGCGAAGCTGGTCCATTTTGGCGGCCGATTTGACCACGGCGGTCGGGCCGCGGCGGTCGGCGCCCTGGACGGGCGAGATGCCCTCGGAGGTCGGCTTGCCCGCCCTGCGCCCGTCCGGCGTGGCCCCGAGCACCGAGCCGAAGTAAATGTGGCAGGTGGTCGGCAGCATATCGACGTGGTACTTGCCGCCGCGCGTGTTGGACCGCCCGTCGATCACGTCGAGGAGCATGTCGAACACGCGGCGCATGATCGCGTCGGCCGCGTCGTCGTCGTTGCCGTAGCGGGGCGTCTCGCCGGCCAGGCGCGCGCGCATCTCGGGATCCGACGCGAAATCGTCGGCCAGCGCGCCGAGCAGGTCGGCCATCGAAAGCGCGCCCCCGTCGTACACGTGCGTGCGGACGGCCGACAGGCTGTCGGTGATCGTGCCGATGCCCACGCACTGGATGTAGCTGGTGTTGTACCGCGCCCCGCCCGCGTTGTAGTCCTTCCCGTTGCGAATACAGTCGTCGATGAGCACCGAGAGGAAGACGGCGGGCATACGGGCGGCGTACATCTGCTCGATGAACTGGTTGCCGGCCACCTTGATGTCGACGAAGTGCCGCAACTGCCGCTGGAACGCTTCGAGCAACTCGTCGAACGAGCGCAGCGCGCAGGGGTCGCCCGTTTCGAGGCCGATTCGCTTGCCGGTGTGGGGGTCGAGGCCGTTGTTAAGCGTGATTTCAAGGATTTTCGGCACGTTGAGGTAGCCGGTGAGGATGTAGGCCTCCTTGCCGAAGGCGCCCGTCTCGACGCAGCCGCTGGTGCCCCCTTCCCGCGCGTCCTCGATGCGCTTCCCGCTGCGCAGCATCTGCTCGACCACGCCGTCGGCATTGAACACGGACGGGTAGCCGTAGCCCTTGCGGATGACGCGGCAGGCGGCCTTGAGGAACCGGTCGGGGTTCTTGCGGCTGAGTTGGATGTTCCCCTGCGGCTGGAGCAGGTGGATTGCGTCCATCACCTCGAGCATCATGTACGACAGCGCGTTTACGCCGTCGCCGCCGTCGGGCAGGATGCCGCCGAGGTTGATGTTCGTGAAGTCGTTGTACGTGCCGCTCTCCTCGGCCGTTACTCCGACCTTCGGCGGCGCGGGATGGTTGTTGAACTTGATCCAGAAGCACTGGAGCAGCTCGCGGGCTTCCTCCTCGGTCAGTTCGCCCGCGTCCAGGTCGCGGCGGTAAAACGGGTAGAAGTAGCGGTCGAGGTGGCCCGGGTTCATCGCGTCCCAGCCGTTCAATTCCGTAATGGTGCCCAGGTGCATGAACCAGTACATCTGGAGCGCCTCGCGGAAGGTGCGGGGCGCGTGGGCGGGCACCCGGCGGCAGGCGGCGGCGATGCGCTCGAGTTCCTCGCGCCGCTCGGGGCGGGTTTCCTCGGCGGCGCGGGCATCGGCCAGTTCGGCGTGCCGCTCGGCGAACCGGATGACGGCATCGCACGCGACGTGCATCGCCCGAAGCTCCTCGCGCTTCGCGGTCGCCTCGGGGTCGTTAAGAAAGTCGAGACCTTCAATCGCCTCGCCGATGTCGGCCTGGAAGTCGCGCAGGCCGCGCGCGTAGAACTTGCCGTCGAGGGTGGTGTGCCCCGGCGCCCGCTGCTCCATGAATTCGGTGAAGATTCCCGCCTCGTAGGCGTCCTTCCACTCGCCGGGCAGCCCCTGGAAGATGCGCTCCCGCATGGTGCGCCCGCGCCAGAAAGGGATAATCTCCCGCTCGTACAGCTCGATGTCGGCGTCGGTCACCTTGTAGGGGGTCTTCTCGCGCGTGCTCAGAATGCGCAAATCGTCGGCCGAGTGGCAGGTGAGTTCCGGAAACGTGGAAACGGCCTTCGGCCGCGGGCCGCGCTCGCCGACAATCAACTCGTCGTCGCCGAGGTAAAGCGTCTGGTGCTCGACCAGCCAAGCGAACGCCCGGGCTCGCATGACCGGCGCGGAATACCGGCCGATGTTCTCACGATAGAACTCGGTGATCCACTTTGCCCGTTCCGCGGAAAGGGTGACGGGCGTCTCGTAGCTCTTCTGCCGAAGCCGTTGCACGCGTTCGTTCATGGCACGACCATTATTTCTGAGGATGTGAGGATGCGCCGAATTTCCCGGAGGTGCTCTTCCGAGGGTTCCGGGGTGTCGGGCAGAGGAATGTGAAGGCCGAACCGCCGGTGCTTGTCCATCGCGGCCCGGTGATAGGGCAGCAGGCGCAGCGGGGGCCGGCGGGGAAGCGCCTCGACCAGGGCGACGAGCTGCCGGAGGTTCGCGTCGGTGTCGGTAATGCCCGGCACGACGGGCATCCGAAGCTCGATGCGCACCTCCGTCTCGCACAGCGCCGCCAGGTTGGCGTGGATCGGCTCGTTGTCCACGCCGGTCCATTCGGCGTGCCGGCGGGGGTCGATCACTTTCAGGTCGTAGAGGAACAAGTCGGTGCGGCGGGCGATTTCCAGCAGCGTCTGCCGAGGGGCGTAACCGCACGTGTCGACGGCCCGGTGGATCGCGTGCCGCCCGCAATGGTCGAGCACGGCGGCCAGGAACTCCGGCTGCGCCAGCGGCTCCCCTCCGGAGAAGGTGACGCCCCCGCCCGATTCGTCGTAAAAGGGCACGTCGCGCTCGATCTCCGCCATCACCTCTTCCACGCCAACCCTCCGGCCAACCGCCTCGGTGCCGTCCGTCCGGACGGGGTCTTCCGGGCTCATCGCCTGGCTTTCCGGATTGTGGCACCAGCGGCAGGCCAGCGGGCAACCTTGCAGGAACACGGTGGTCCGGATTCCCGGCCCATCGTGGACGGCATAGCGCTTGACGTCGAAAAGAATGCCTTCGGTCATGACACCATGATGCTCCACGACCGCAATTTCGTCCAGGGGGCGCCGGCTGCTCGTTGGGCTGTTACGCTTCCCCTTCTTCCTCCCATTTTTCTGCCCTCAATTTTTCTGCCCATCCCCGTCTATGCGAAGGATGCGCCGGCGCCGTACTGATCGGACGCAGTATGAAGGGGGCAAACGCGGTTGTTGCGAGACGTACACGCTTGTGGGAGCGCGACCTCTCTCATTGCACTTCGGCTTGAATCCGAATGGCTTCCTCACCCACCAACGTTTGAACTTCCCCGTTTGCGCTTTCTGACCTATCAGCATACATTATAACGTGCCGAGGGTCCCTGCCCAGGGTCCGGTATGGTACAATACCGCCATGCAGGTCATTTCCCTTCAATCCGGCAGCAACGGCAACTGCATCTACGTCGAGGCGCGGGGAGTGCGGCTGCTGTTCGACGCCGGAATCAGCGGCATCCAGGTCGAGCGGCGCCTGGCCCGGTGCGGCCGAGATCCGCGGAAGGCCGACGCCGTGCTGATTTCGCACGAGCACAGCGACCACTGCCGGAATATGGGCGTGTTGCACCGCAAGTTCGGCCTGCCGGTGTACGTGACCGGGAAGACCTACGGGGCGGCGAAGCGGCGCGGTTTGGGCGAAATCGGCGAACTGCGCCATTTTCGCTCCGGCGAGGCCCTGCGGCTGGGAAACGTGCGGGTCGAAACCATCCCCACGCCGCACGACGGCGTTGACGGGACGATGTTCGTCGTCGACGACGGCCGGCGCCGGCTGGGTATCCTGACCGACCTGGGGCACGTGTTTTCCGGCCTGGAGGCGGTCCTCGGCTCGCTGGACGCCGTCCTGCTGGAGAGCAACTACGACCCCGAAATGCTGGCCGAGGGCGCCTACCCCTACTGGCTGAAGGAGCGTGTGGCCGGCCCGGGCGGGCACCTGTCGAACTTCGAGGCCGCGGAACTGGTGCTGGCGGCGGCGAGCAAGCATCTGAAGTGGGTGTGCCTGGCGCATCTTTCCCAGGACAACAATACGCCGAAACTGGCGCTGGCCACCCACCGGCGGATTCTCGGCGGCCGGCTGCCACTGCTGGTGGCTACCCGATACGCGGCTTCGGATGTCTTGGAGGTGTGATCGCGGCCCCTGGGGCGCTACCCCGCGCACATAACACTTCCGTGGACCAGGGCCCCGTCCAAGAGGAGTGCGGAGGCGTGGTCGCCTGCCTCCGAGGCGGCCCGGTATTCCTCGCCCTCGCCCACCGCTTCGGCGGGTTCCCAGGAGAGGTCGGCCAAGCGGTTGAGAACGCGCTCGACGTCGGCGGCCTCGGCCTGCTTCTCTTCCACCGGGGCCTCCAAAGTGTCGAGCACGGCGCCCGAGAGGAGCCGAGCCCACACCTTCCGGCAGGTGGCGGGCCTGTCGAACAGATCGCACGAGACGACCTTGCCTCCGACGGCCACGGCGGCTCCCACGGCCCCCTCAACGTAGGGGAGCCCCTCCTGCATCTCCTTCACCCGGGCACTGTGGGCGACGAACGTGTCGGACATCGCGCTGGTGCAGGACGCCGTGCCCAAGGCCGCCTGCTGCCGTTCCACTTCTTCCCAGACCTCGCCCTGGGCGGAGCGGTGGCCGCGCCTGGCCTTGACCGACCGGGTGACCGACGCCTTCATCAGGAATCGCAACTTCGAAGGCGAATGGCTTCCGCTGGAGCCGAACGCCCGGCTCGTATAGCCCCACCGGCCCTGCTCGACGCAGGAGACGGGGATACGGGTCTTGGTGCGGGCGGCCACCAGCACGCTGGTGTTCAGGATGCGGTTCTGTTTGGCGCCGATCAGTTCCTCGCCTTCCAGAAACAGGACCCGAAGGTCGCCCTTGTTCTCGACCGAGAGGTCGGGCACGGAACCGGCCTCCGAGACCTCCTCGACCAGGACCGAGCCCTGGCCGATGGCTTCGTCGGACAGCGCATAGTCGGCGCCGCCGCCGGGGTCGGCAAATAGAGGGAACACGGTCATTCCCGTGCAGCGAAGGGGCTCGCCAATCCGGATTTCGGGAAAAGTGACTGCCATGGCCGGCTCCTTGATGATGGACCTTCCAAAGTACAAGACACAGGGTCAGTATAGCGGAATCGCCGGGGCTTGTCATCCGGGGGCACCGGCGGAGGGGGCACCGGCGGAGGTTCGGTGCGCGGCCTCCCGGCGGGCGGTACCCGGCGGAGGCTGCTCGCCGGCCGGCCCGGCGTGCTCGCGGGGGGTCTTTTCCTTCCCGGCTTGCGGCGCATCCTGGTCATGGTAGAATCACGCGAAGCGCACTGGGCGAACGGCCGACACGAGCCTTGCGCCCCGTAGGATGGACATTCCTGCCCCTCCGGCCAAAGAGGGATGATCAGGCCAACGGCGGACACGGAAGTCAACGGCGCACACGGAAGTCAACGGCGCACACGGAAGTCAACGGCGCACACGGAAGTCAACGGCGCACACGGAAGCCAACGACGGACAGGAATGTCCATCCTACCGGCAGGAATGTCCATCCTACGCATAAGATAAACGGCGACGCACCACTCGCTTGGGTAAATGGATCGGAATCGGGAGGACGGCGTATGAGCGCGGCGGCAGATAGCATCGGGCTGGGACCGTTCCCCGGCGAGTGGACGCGGCGGCACTTGCTGGGGCTCGAA
>PWXP01000660.1 GCA_003561895.1 Planctomycetaceae bacterium
TACATCCGGCGGCGCGACGTCGAGCACGTGCTCGTCCTGTCCGGCGACCAGCTCTACCGCATGGACTACCGCGACATGATCGCCTCGCACGAGGCGGCCGGCGCCGACGTGACCATCGCCGCCGTGCCCGTCCATTCCAAGGACGCCGCCGCCCTGGGCATCATGCGCCTGGACGATACGGGCCGGGCCGTCGGCTTCCTGGAAAAACCCCAGACCGAGCAGGAACTGGAACACGTGCGGACCGACCCGGCGTGGATCGACGCCCATGGCGTCGAAAGCCGCGGCCGCGACTGCCTGGCCAACATGGGCATCTACCTGTTCAACCGCGACGCGCTAATCGACGTGCTGGAGAAGACCGACTACCAGGACTTCGGCAAGGAAGTGTTCCCGGCCTCCATCCGCGCCCGGCACGTGCAGGTGCATCTGTTCGACGGCTACTGGGAAGACATCGGCACCATTCGCTCGTTCTACGAGGCGAACCTGAGCCTGGCCAGCGCCGCGCCGCCCTTCGAGTTGGCCACGCCGGAGGCGCCGGTCTACACGCACCCCCGGTTCCTGCCCCCCTCGCTCATCGAGGGCGCGGCCATTCGCGGCAGCCTCGTGGCCGACGGCTGCCACATCGAGGAGGGGGCCGTGGTGGAGAACAGCGTTATCGGGCTGCGCTGCTTCATCGGCCGCGATACGATCATTCGCAACTCGGTTCTGATGGGCAACGACTATTACGAAACGCCCGAGGAACTCGACGCCGACCGCGACGAGGGCATCCCGCCCGTCGGCATCGGCGCCGGCGCCCTCATCGAGGGCGCCATCCTCGACAAGAACTGCCGCATCGGCCACGGCGTGCAGATTACCAACCACCGGGGCGTCGAGTCGACCGAGGAAACCGAGCAAGGCATGATCCGCGACGGCGTGGCCGTCGTTCCCAAAGGCGCCGTCCTGCCCGAGGGGTGGAAGATGTGAGCAAGACGCGCTCGCGCAGATTCGGGAACGCGGCTATCACGAAAAGTACCTGACGAGGACGGATTCCTATGCCTCCGCCGCGGCGCAAGCGACTGGAAGTGAAGCACTCGCTGATCGCCTCACCGGCGCCGCGACCGAAGACGGTGCAGACGCGAAAGCCTGCCGACTACCCGCACGTGCCCAAGGCACAACTGGAGGTGGCCCGCCGGCTGACGAACCCGGCCGTCATGGGCCCGCCGCTGTGCGATGAGCTGATCGCCCTGGTGCGGCACGTGTTCACCGAGGAAGAGGCGGAAGTGGCCCGGCACCTGCGCACGTTGCGCGGCCGGACCGCCGCGCAGCTCGCCCGCGCAGCCCGGCGCCCCTTCGACCAGGTACAGCCGATCCTCGACCGCCTTGCCGATCAGAAGCGGGCGATTGCCGCCACCGGGCCGGGCGCGCGGCGCCTGTACCGGCTCCTGCCGCTGGTGCCCGGCTTGTTCGAAATGATCCTCATCGGCGAGCGATTCGACGACCTCTCGCCCTGGCACGGCCGCTTCGCCGAGTTGTTCGAGACGCTGTACGAGACCGGCTACCTGGCCAACTACCGGAGTTCGGCCCCCATGGTCCGGGCGCTGCCGGTCCACCAGGCGGCCGACGTGCAGCCGGCGGCGGTGCCGGTTGGGCAACTCGAGGCCATCCTCGACCGGTTCGACGCTTTCGGCATCGGCCAGTGCCAGTGCCGAACGGCCATGCTGGCAACCGGCAAAGGCTGCGGCGCCCCGCGCGGCAACTGCGTGGCCATGGGCCGGTGGGCCGGAGCAGGGGTCGAGGCCGGCTGGCTCCGGCCCGCCACACGCCGCGAAGTGCTCGACGTAAAGCTCGAGGCCGAGGCCGCCGGGCTGGTCAATTGGATGATGAACGTCGAGGCAACCCGCGGCCAGGCCTCGTGCTCTTGCTGCCGCTGTTGCTGCTACGCCCTGCGAGCGGTCAGTGAGTTCAACGTGCCGGGCCTGTTCGAGCCGCCGCACTTCATTCCCCGCTTCGACTATGCGCGGTGTACGCATTGCGGGCGCTGCGCCGCGCAGTGCCCAACCGCCGCCATCGCCGTCGACCCGCGCGCGAAGACCCACGAGTTGCTTGCCGAGCGGTGTATCGGCTGCGGGCTGTGCCGAGCGGCCTGCGGCGCGGGGGGCGCCGTGGCGATGGCGCCGGTAGCCCGTCCGCGCCGGCCCTATCGCAACTGGCTCTCCCTTGCCGCCGGTGCCGTGCCGGGTGCGGTGCGGAACGCCTGGGTGGCGTGGCGCACGAGGTAGTGATCAGCTATATTGCTCCGGGACGTTTAGAGCACACTACCACGCCTTCCCTGAACCGTTAATATCAGTGATGTTCCCCAACGAGTCTTCAAGAGTCTGCACTACCGGAGATGCGCGCGGCGGATGGCCGCGAGGGTCTTCAGGGCGGGTTTGGGGCGCCGGTGCGGGTCGAACAGGCCGGCATGGGGGAACTCGTGTGGTTCGGCGTCGCGCAACTGGTTCCAGAACACGCCCGCCACGCACGGCTTGGCCAGCATGAGCGGCACGCACCGGGCAACCCAGGCCTGTTGGACACGCGTATTCCACCGGCCGGGCGGCCGCTGCGCAGCGCGGCGGGCCAGCGGGTCGTCGCTTGTATGGCTGGGCGCGCTTATGTAAAGATACAGCGGGAGGCCGAGGGCCCCCCATGCGTCAAGCTGCCGGCTCAACTCCAGGGGCGACCGCGGCAGCGTTCCGCCTGGGGAACGCCCCAGATTAACCTCAAGAACCAGCCCCGCAATGTTCAAACCGGCACGGATCAGCGCGTCGGCGAAGTGCAGCGGGGGAAAGTCGACGTCCTGGCGGCTCATGTACTCGGCCCACGGCTGGTCCAGCGAGATGGCCGCGGGCACGTCCGGGTCGAGCTGGCGAACCAGTTCGACGCTCCGCGCGGTCAGCCGCAGCTTGTCCTGCTCGGAAAGGCAAAGCACCTCGCCGACGTTCACCCGCCCCGCGCATTGCCAAAGGTCGACCTTCCCCCGATACCGATCGACCGCGGCGTGGACGAACTCTTCGACGAACGTCAACAGGTTTTCGAAATCGTCCTCCCACAGCGCGAGCCAGTCGGGCAGTCCGTCCGGGGCGAGCTTCAACAGCGGTCCGGCAACGGTCCGCAAGCCATGCGCCCGGCACCAATCGATCTGGCGGTCGGAGCGGGGCCAGTAGTAGCTTCCTTCGGTGACCTCCACGTCGCGCCAGCAGATAGAAACGTTGGCGGCGTTGAAAGTGTGCAGGAAGGCCGTGGCGGTCGGCTCGTCGAGCAGCGACGACCCCAGATCGGCGCCCAGCCAAGCGGCGAGGCGCCCCCCGCCGCGGCGGCGCACAGCAATGCACTGATCGGTGTACAGGGCGGCCAAAAGCAGGCCCGCTTCGTACGAATGCCGCAGCGACGCCTCGCAGTGCCGGGCGCAGGCGGACAGGTCGTCCTGGCAGACCGCGCCCCGCGCGAGCGATCGTGTGGCCTCGTGCAACCGGTCTCGGGTGGGCTGGGAGAGGTGCAGCCCCATGGCCTGCCACTCCCAGATTTGGTTGCGAAGCTGGGAGAGCGTGCCTCGAGCAAGTTCCAAGGGCAGCAGGTAGGGCTCCGGCCGTTCCATCAGGCACCCCGAGGAGACCGTGACCATGCCGTGACCCTCGATACGCCAGGGGACGTGCAGGTTGGCCGATTCGGTGATCGCCCGGTGCAGTGTCAGAACCCCGGCGTCGGCACTCGTTTCGACCCGCCAGGCGATTCGGTCCAAGCCGGTAAGGTACGCTTCGCGGACCATCTCGCCGGTAAGGCGTTCGGGCGGGTGGACGCGAAACCGCATAACTCCCCTCAGGTTGCTTCCTCGATGGAAAGGGCTGGTACCGGTAGGGCGTAGTAACGGGCAGAAGCCCTTCAGTTTATCGGCTCGTTGGTATGCCAACAACCACTTGTCACCCTACATCGTCATGAAGAATGCGGGTCAGGTCTCCTCGGCCGCTTCCGGCCGGAACGGCCAGAGGAACACCCGGCACCCGTGCTCGTCGCTCCACCCGACGCGTTCCGTGCCGAATGTTCTCCCGCAATCCGGGCACGTGTATCGGGCGGCGGGATCCCGGAACTCGTCCCAGAGGAAAGAGTGGCTTTTCCGTTTTCGGGTGCAGCGGCGGCAGGTCTTCAGGCGCGAGGTTCTTGTCATGCCGATTCGACCGCCTCGATCAAGCGGTCCAGATCGGCCTCGTTGTTGTAGGCATGGGGACTGATGCGCAGCGCGCCACCGCGGCAGCTTAGCACCACGCTGCGGTCGAGGCACCGCCGGCGCACCTGTTGCGAGTCGGCGCCGGGCAGCGCGAACGCTACGATGCCGCTGCGGTTGTGCCCCTGGCGGTTGCTCAAAATCGTAGCGCCGGCGGCTTTAAGCCGCGTGCACGCCAGGTCGGTCAGTTCCAGCACGCGGGCGGCGATGGCCTTGAATCCGTAGGATGCAAGAAGCTCCAGGCTGGCGCCCAGGCCGATCAGGCCGGCGCAATTGGGTGAGCCGCCTTCGTAACGCTCGGCGGTCGGCTTCAGGTCCAGGGCGATCCGGCTGAACTCGTGCGCATCCACCACGCTGTTCCAGCCGACGCCCAGCGGATGCAACCGGTCGAGGTGCTCCCGCCGGCAGTAGAACAGGGCAGCCCCCTCCGGGCCCAGCAGCCACTTGTGGCCGTCGGCGGCCAGGAAGTCGATGGGCGTGCGGCGGACGTCGAGCGGAAAGACGCCCAACCCCTGGATGGCATCGACAAAAAGCAGGGCCCCGCGATCATGCACCAGCCGGGCGATCTGGTCGAGGTCGTGCCGCCACCCGGTGGCATAGGCCACCCAGCTTAGCGTAACGATGCGCGTGCGGGCATCGCAGGCGCCGGCCAGGCGGTCCAGGTCGAGGCTGCCGTCCTCGCCTGCCGGCAGCCGGCGGACTTCGACGCCCCGATGGGTGAGATTCATCCAGGGATACTGGTTCGACGGGAATTCGTCGCCCCGGGTCACCACGTTGTCGCCCGGTCGCCACGGGAATCCCTCGGCTACCAGATTGATGCCGGCCGTGGTGTTGCTGACCAGGGCGATCTCGGCGGAGTCGGCGCCGATGGATTCGGCGGCGAGCGAGCGGAGGCGGGCGAGCTTGGCGGTCCAGTTGGTATAGTGGACGGCGCCGTTTTCGAGAGCCTCACCGGCCCATTGCTCCATCGCCGTGTGGGCCGGCCCGCTGATGGGGGCCACGGCGGCGTGGTCGAAATAGACCCACCGGTTGGCAACAGGCATCTGCCTTCGGAAGGTGTCGAGGTGGGTATATTCGTCCATTTGTGCGACCAGAGAGGGGTAATCGATCCAGGCGTTGTAAGGGGTCCTCTACGAGGAGGGGCACCGCAAGGTCGGACTGCTTTTCCAATTTTCCGTCCAATTTTCCGCCGGGTAGAGTTCTCAGCGACAGTGAACTATACTAGAGGAGACGCACGCGACGCTCAACCACCGGATTGCCAAGGAACTTGATTGATGCCCAAAGCCCTCTGCTATACGGGACTGGTGGTCTCTGTTCTGATCCTGCTCATTTTCGGCCTCGATTTGGTCACCTATTTTCTGCTGGATAACGCCTTTCCTTTCGGTGGGGCAAGCCTGACGATGAACGTCGGCTTCCTGATTGCGTCGGCGGTCCTGGGGTACCTCAGTTGGGCGGTTTTGCGTGAGCAAAAGTAAGGGGTGTGCGGCCCTCGCCTCATCGCGTCGACCGCCGGTGGCCGTGCGTCAAAATCGCGTCGACCAGCCCTCCCGTGGTGAATTCGCTGGCCTCCACCGCCGGCTCGTGACCTAATTCCCGCAGCGTTTGCGAAGTGATCGGACTGATACTGGCCAATCGGCTTTGGGCGAGTGTCTTGCCGAACACGGCGTCGAGAGCCCGGGCAATGGCCGAGCTGGTCACGGTAATCCAATCGAATCCGCTGCTGCGGAGCATTTCGGCAATGGCCGGATCGGGGCGTTTTATGTCGCGGCTCGTGTAAACGACAATCTGCTCGACCTCGGCTCCCGCCTCCCTGAGCCGCTCGGCGAGGACCTCGCGACCGCGGCTGGCCCGGGCAAGCAAGAACCGCTTTCCTGCAGCCTGCGTGGCCAAGGCCTCGGCCAGGGCCTCGGCCCGGTATTCCGGCGGCGTCACCGCGACGGCGAGTCCGTACTGCCGCAGTCGCTCGGCCGTGGCGGGGCCGATGGCGGCAAGTTTCACGCCCGCCAACCGGCGCACGTCGTGGCCTCGCGCCGCTAGGCGGTCGAGCAGGTAATCGACTCCGTTGGTACTGGAAAAGACCAGCCAATGGTATCGGTCGAGTCGGTCTATGGCTTCGTCGACGGGCCGCCAGTCGGCGGGCGGCCCGATCTCGATGGCCGGTTGAACGGCCACCTCAGCGCCAAGCTCGCGGAGGCGTGCGAGCATTTCGGCCGACTGGTGCCGGGGGCGGGTAAGCAGGACTCTTTGGCCGAATAGCGGCCGGGCGGCGTACCACCCGACCGCCGGAGCCAGAGCGGCCACCGGCCCAACCACCGCCAGGAGTCTCGGACCCGGGCCTTCCCTCGTAATCGCGGCGGCCAGCTCGCCCAGGGTGCAGCGCAGCACCCGTTGCTGGGGCCGGGCCACCTCGGCTATCAGCGCGACCGGGGTGTCGGCCGTCCGACCGCCTTCGATCAGGCGGCGAGTCCATCGTTCCGGGTCGGTAGCGGGCATGTACACCATCAAGGTACCTGGGAACCGGCCCAGGTGGGAGAAGTCGAGCGGTGCAACCTGTTCGGACCCCTGCTGCCGGGCGGTTACCAGGGCCACGGACGAGCTTAGTTCCGCATGGGTGATCGGGATTTCGGCCAGGGCTGCCGCAGCCGTGGCAGCCGTGACCCCCGGCACCACCTCGACCGGCACCCCCACCCGGCGCAGCGCTTCAAGCTCCTCGAAGCCGTGGCTGAAAAGGTCCGGATCGCCGTCCTTCAGGTGTACGGCCGTCTTCCCGGCTTTCGACGCCTCAACGAGCCGGGCAACTACCGCAGTGAGGGGCCAGTGCGTGGCAGGCGCGTTGGCGGCGCGAGACCGGAGCCAGATTACCTCGGCAGCCGGGTTAGCCACTTCGAGAGCGCGGGGGTCCACCGAACAATCGCACAGGATGACCTCGGCCCGGGCGAGGCATTCAACGGCGCGGAGGGTCAGGAGCCGGGGGTCGCCAGGACCCGCCCCCAGCAGATATACTTGTCGGTAGGACGCTTGCATGAGTAGCCTGTTGCTTTTTCAGGACGGGGTATTACAATGGAGTCGGGGCCGGGGCATTCGCTGGTGAGCAATAGGGGGCATTCCCGCCGTATTTCCCGCCGTGCGGCTGGCCCGGGGCCTCGTGGTCGTTGTTTTCGGCATTTCCGTTTCTAGGTGCAGACTGCGTTCCTTGGAGACGGCGCAGCGGCGTGTGCCTACTACATTGGCGCGGCCTACACCTAGAAACGGAAGCTCCATTTATTCCTAGGGAACACTTGGTCGATCATGTCACTTGAAGATAGCCCCAATGTTGCGGAACGGGAAGGCGAAAGCGGCTTGGAAGGTCGCGATCCGATCTCGCCGGCCAAACGAAAACGCCTCCAAAAGGTGTTCGAACACGCCAGCAAGCAGATGTCGCAGGACAACTTCGATTATGCGACCGAGCTTCTCGGCCAATGCGTGGCGGGCGATCCGGGAAACCTGATCTATGCGCAGAGCTATATAGGGAACCTCCAAAAGAAGTACAAAAACAATCGTAAAGGCGCCAATTTCGTCGTCCAGCTCAGCCAGCGCGGAGCGAAAAACGCAGCCCGCAAGGCCGTCAACCAGGAAAAGTGGATGGACGTCATCCGCAAGGGGTTGAAGGTGCTCACGGTGAATCCGTGGGATGTCGGCACGTTGACGGCTATGGCGACGGCCTCGGAGAAAATGAGCGACGACGAGGTCGAACTATTTTACCTCAAATGCGCACTCCAGGCCAACATGAACGACCCGGACGTCAATCGCCAGTGCGCCGAGGCGCTGGCCGCCCGCGGTCAGTACGACCAAGCCATCGCCTGCTTGCACCGTGTCGAGAAGGTCAGGCCGGACGACGAGGAAGTGCAGAAGCTCATTTCGAAGTTTGCCGTGCAGAAGACGATTGAGCGGGGCGGAATGGGCAAGGGGGATCCCGCAAAAACCCAGCAGCAGGCCGCCGTGGACGAAGGCCCGCAAATCCCCCGCGAGGAACAACTCAAACAGGCGATCCGGCGCACGCCCAAGAACCTGGCCGGATATCACGAACTCTCCCAGTACTACATCGACGAGGAGCAGTACGAGAAGGCCGCCGAGGTGCTCGAAAAGGCCTACGAGGTTTCCGGCCAGGACCCCGACGTGCGCGAGCGCTGGGAGGACGTGCAGTTGCGGGCGTTGCGGCAGAAGATCATCCAGGCCCAGGAGGCCGTCGACAACGGCGAGGGCGAACCTGCGCAGACCGCGTTGGCCCAGGCCCAAAAGGCAATGGTCGAGAAGGAAGTCGAGGTCTTCGAAAAACGCGTGGAGAGGTATCCGAATAACCTTGAGTTCAAGTTCAAGCTGGGCCAGCGCTACCAAATGGCGGGCCGGTACAACGACGCCATCAAGCAATTCCAGCTCTCCCGCACCGACCCGCGACGCAAGGGGGTGTGCATGCTCTGCCTCGGGCAATGCTTCCAAAAAATCAAGCAGAACCGCCTGGCGAAAGACCATTACGAGTCGGCCATTCAGGAGATACCCGACCGCGACGCCGATAATAAGAAGATGGCCCTGTACTTGGCCGGGAAGATCGCCATGCGACTGGACGACCTGGAAGCCGCCGAGAAGCACCTCACCACGCTGGCGGGCCTCGACTTCACCTACCGGGACGTTTCGACCCTCCTGGACACCATTGCCCAGAGACAGGAAGATAACGAAGAGTGACGTTTGCGGGCCTGTTTCCCTGCCCAAGAATACTTGCAGCCGGGGGAGCCGGACCCGCACCGATAGGGGGCCACGTTTTCCGGCCCCGGCAAACGGACCGGACCGCTCTCAGACCAAAGAACAACTCCACCCATCTATCGAACCGACATGCCGAATACCAGAAGCGCCAAGAAGCGACTGCGCCAGAACGTCGTCCGCCGGGCCAGGAACCGATCCGTCAAGCAGACCCTCCGCAGCCAGTGCCGAAAGGTCCGGGAAGCGGTCAAGGACGGCGACCTGGAGCGGGCCGAAACCGAGTTCCGTGCTGCCGCGAAGAGGCTCGACCGCGCCGGAACTCGCAATATCATCCACCGCAACGCCGCTGCGCGGACCAAATCGCGGCTTTCCAGCGCCATCCGCGTCGCCAAGCAAGGCATTTCGCAGTAAGGCGGGTGGGCGGCTCTCAAGGGGGCCCGGCCTCCGAGGTCGACGGAGCCCCCAGTTGCGGGGCGTCGAAGACGACCTGCTCGGCGTCAAAGACCGGGCCCTCGATGCACGTGCGCCGGTAGTCCCAGTTGCCCGACCCGTCGCGGATGCGAGCCACACAGCTAAAGCACGCGCCGATACCGCAGGCCATCGGGGTTTCCAGCGACACCTGGCACGGCACGCCAAGCTGGCGCGCGAGTCGGGCGGTGGCGGCCATCATGGGTTCCGGCCCGCAGCAGACGATCCGGCACGGCCAGGGCGACCCGGCCACTAGCGGGGCGACCAACTCGGTCACGGGGCCCCCGTGACCGCGCGAACCGTCGTCAGTGGCCAGGTGAACGTCGATGCCGGCCGCCTCGAAGTCGCCGGCGCCGGCCAGGAACTCTGCTGAGCGGGCACCGTAGCACAGCGTGACTTTCCGCGCACGCGGCACCTTCCGTGGCGGCGTGCCGTATTGCTGCCGCCCCAGGAACTCGCGGCCGAGCGCCAAGAACGGCGTCTGCCCGATTCCCCCGGCCACCATCACCAGGTGCTCGACCTCGTCCGGTGGAAAGCCGTTGCCCAAGGGCCCCCAAATGTCGAGGGTCGTGCCGGGCCGCACCTCGACCAGCCGGGTCGTCATGCGGCCGACCACCAGATACACGATGTCGATGAACTGCGGACACCCCCCGGCGTCGGACACCACGTCGTACAATGCCAGCGGGCGGCCCAACAGCGGGTCGTCGCGGTCGGGCAGCCGGAGCATGACGAACTGCCCCGGCACGATGCGTTCGGCCACCTTCGGCGCCGCCAGCCGAATGCGATACGTGGCCCGGGCAAGCGGCACGTTCTCCAGCACCACGGCACTTCCGTGCCAGGCCTGGTCGGGGTACGCGGGGGAGGCCTGTCGATCCATCATGCTGCCCGTTCTGGAACATTCCCGTCCATCGGCGGGACGGTCGTTTGCAGGTAAGTGGGTGGGTAACTCGGGGTTTAGTGTATCGGGCCTGCGGGCGGTTGGCAATGCCTGCCTGCGCCACGAGTCACCAGCATGATTCGATCGGCATAATGTTCTCCTTATAGCGATAGCGACTGGAGATGTTCTTGAATCTGAGCAGTTTCTTGGTCGGAAAGGCCGTATAGCTCTTCGATCAGCCGGCCGGTCTCCTCATCGAGCAACTCGATGCGCCGCGCCACGACTTCGCGATCGTAAGGCGTCTTTACAGCGTCAAGGTGTATATGCAACGTGAGCATCTTACCCACCAGCGCGACGATTGTATCGTGTGCTTGCCTTTCCGTGTCGTCGTTGAAATTGATGGA
>PWXP01000654.1 GCA_003561895.1 Planctomycetaceae bacterium
GAAGCGTGAACTCCAACGGGCACGCTGAAGCGTGAACTCCAACGGGCACGCTGAAGCGTGAACTCCAACGGGCACGCTGAAGCGTGAACTCCAACGGGCACGCTGAAGCGTGAACTCCAACAAGGGAAAACCGTGCATCCACTACGCGATAAGATCGGTCAACTCCGCAGCCGCCTGCGGCAACTGCTGTTGCTGTACGGCGTCAGCGCGACCGTTGCGGCCGTCGTGGGGGCAGCCGTCCTCTTGGGAATGGCCGACTACCTGTTCCGGTCGCACGATGCGGGGGTCCGCGTACTGAGTTCGCTGGGATTGCTGGCGGTCTTCGGCTGGGTCGGGTATCGGTGCCTCTGGCTGCCGCTGGCCACGCGCCTGGCCGACGCCGAACTCGCCCTGCGCGTGAGGCGCCGGTTTCCCCAGTTGGGCGACCAGTTGGCCTCGGCGCTGGAGTTCCTCGAACAACCCGACGAGGAACCGACGGCCGGTTCGCCGGTCCTGCGGCGGGCGGTGGTCGAGCATACCTGGAGTCGGGCCCGGCCACTGGATTTCCGAGCGGCGCTCGATTCGCGCGCGGCCCTGCGGGCGGCGGGAATCTCGCTTGGCGTGTGCCTGGCGGCGGCCGTTCTGGTGGCGCTCGACCCGCTTTCCGCCCGCATTGCCGTGGCCCGGCTTGCCAACCCGGTGGCGCCCCCCGCGTGGCCGCGGCAAACGCACCTCGAATTCCGCCGGCCCGTCTATCGCGTTGCCCGGGGGCAGGCATTCGAGGTGGAGGTGATCGACCGCGGCGGCGCCCCGTTGCCCGACGACGTGCAGATCGAATATCGCCTGTTTCTGCCCGACGGCGCGACGACCGTCCAGCGCGAGCCGATGCGGCGTCGGGACCGGGCGGCGGCGTTCGCCCGGCGCGAGAGCGTGACGCGCCCGTTCGCCTACCGTGCGGTCGGAGGCGACGATTATTCGATGCCGTGGATCACCGTCGAGGTGGCGGAACCGCCGGCCGTCGAGGAACTCGCATTGCGGCTGACTCCGCCGACATACACCGGTTGCCCGCCCTATGCGGGCCAGAAGCACCTTCGGGTGCTCGAGGGTACGACGCTTGCGGTCTCGGGGCTGGTCAACAAGCCGCTCCGCTCGCTTGTCCTTCACCTCGACGAGGGGGAGCCGATTGCCGCGGCGCTTGACGAGGAGGGCGTGCAGTTCCGCATCCCACCCCCCGGCGAACCGGAACCGGCCATCGACGCCTCGGGCGCCTATTGGTTCGGGTTGGTCGACCGCCAAGGCCTGCGCAGCAAGACCCCGCCGTGGGACCTGCACGCGGTGGCCGATTCGCCGCCCAGCGTGACTATCGAGCAGCCTTCGGAAAATCTGTACGCTACGCCCGAGGCCGTGGTGCCGGTGCGTGTGGCCGCCAAGGACAACCTGGCGGTGCGCCGCATCGCGCTGAACTACCGCCCCGGGGGACTGTCCCAATCTTCGTGGCGCGAAGACGATGCCCCTTCAGACGACCGCTCCGCCGCGAAAATGGGACGGTCCCCTTCCAAGGCCGGCGCCGAGGATGAACTGGTCCTGTTCGATGGCCCGGCGAAGGCCCCGCCGCCTCCCGCCGAAAGGCCTTCCCCCTTGGACAGCCCGGGCGACCATCGCGCCGCCGAAACGCGGTGGGCCCTGGGGCCGCTGGATCTGCAACCGGGCACCCAACTGATCCTGACCGCCACGGCCGACGATTATCAACCGGCGTCGGGTGAAAGCGCGCCGGTGCGGCTGAACGTCATTACGCCCCGGGAACTGGACGATCGGATTGCCGCCCGGCAAAATCAGATCCTGTCCGAACTGCGCCGCGCCCTCGACATGCAGCGGAGCAGCCGTACCCGGGTGGGCGAACTGGCCGTGCGGCTCGAAGAGTCGGAAGAACTTGCCCGGCCCGACCTCGACCACCTGCAAGCGGCCGAGTTGACGCAGCGCCGGATCGAGGACGACCTGACCGGCTCGCGCGACAGCGTGCCCGCTTACGTGGCCGCGTTGCTTCGCGACCTAGACATCAACCGCCTCGACCGTCCCGACGTTCGGCGTCGGATGGCGGCGCTGCTCGCGAAACTGGAGGGGCTTCGCCGCGACCATCTGCCGCCGATCCGGCACGAGTTGACCACGGCCGTCAAGTCGGCGCAGCCCGAAGACGTCCCACCCCCTGAAACCTGGCCGGCCGACCCCGCTGTGGTCCCCTCGCTGGCGGCCGCGGGCGAGCACCAGGACCGTGTGATCGGGACCCTGGAACGGAGTCTCGACGAGCTGGGCCGCTGGGACAGCTACCGGCGCTTCTATCGCGAGTTCGGCCGGCTGCTGCGCGAGCAGGAGGAGGTGGGTGGGCGGACCTCGGAGACGGGCCGCCGCACCATGGGCCGCGACCGCCGCGATCTGCCGCCGGCCGACACGGCCGACCTGCGCGTGCTGGCCGTCGCCCAGCTCGAACTAGCCCGGCTGCTCGACCGAATGGCCGCCGAAATGGAACAGGCGGCCCGGCAACTCGACGCCACCGACCCACTCGCGGCCGATACGCTCGCCCACGCCGTCGATGAAATCCACCGCCGGTCCATCGGCGGCCTGATGCGAACCGGCGCCGGGCACGTGGAGCAGAATCGGATCGGGCAGGCCCTGGAGGTGCAACGCGACGTCCGCGGGGCGCTGCAAGAGGTGCTCGACATCCTGGCCGACCGGCGCGAGCATGAACTGGAGCGGCTGGTCGAGCGACTCCGCGAGATGGAAACGGAACTGGCCGAGATGACCCGCCGCCAGGCCGAAACGGCCGCCGGCTTCCGCGAAGCCGCCCAGGATGAAGAAGACGCTGGGAAAAAGGGGTCAGGAGCCTTTTCCCGGAACGGCCCGGAGGGTGCTTCGCAGAAAAGGCTCCTGACCCCTTTTTCCGAGCAGCTCGAATCGCTTGGCGACCGGCAAACCGAGTTGGCCGAGGAGACCACCCGGGCCGCGCGCCGCATGGAGCGCCTGCTGGCCGAGGAAGCGGCCCGATCGGCCGAACAGGCGGGCGATCGGATGGGCGCCGCCGCGCAGGCCGCCGCCGACGGCACCGCGGCGGAGGGTGCGGCGCAGTCGGGTGAGGCGGAGGGGCTCCTCGAACGCGCGCTGCGGCAGTTGGAGGCCCGGCGACGCTTGGCCCAGGCCGAGCTGGCCGCCGAGCAACTCGCCCAACTCGAAGACGCGGTGAAACATCTCCACGACTCCCAGCAGGGGGTGATCGACCGGACGCGGCAGTTGGACCGATTGGCCGACTCGCCCGACGGACTCACCCGCGCCCACCTGGCCGATCTGCACGACCTGGTGCGCCTGCAACTGGCCGTTCAAGGCGATACCGAGCAGCTCAGCGGCAAGCTGATCGGCGCCGAGGCCGTGCAAATGGTGCTCGACGGCGCGACCGAGTCGATGGCCGAGGCCGCGGCCCGGCTGCGCAGGCAGCAGACCGGCCCGGAAACGCAACAGCCCGCCGTCTACGCCCGCGACCGGCTGGCCCTGCTTCTGGAAGTGTTCGCGATCGACCCGGCCGATCCTTCGCACGACCCGGCCGGCGCCGCCGCGGCCGCCGGCCCCGACGGCGAGCCCGTGGGCGAACCCCTTGCCGCCGCCGAGGTGAAACTGCTCAAGGTGCTCCAGCAGGACCTGCACCGGCGCACGGCGGAACTGGCCGTGGCCATGGCCGAGCAGCCGCACCCGCCGGAAGCCCACCGAACGCAACTCGAACGCCTCGCCCAGGAACAGGGGCGCCTGGCCGACCTGACGCTTGGGCTGGTCGTCAAGCCCCCCGCGCGCGAAAACGACCCGAGCCCCGCACCGCCCCCCGATTCCGACAACATCCCCGAGGAGATCCGGCCATGAACGTGAAACTGGCAGCATCCGCCCTACTGACTAGCTTGATGTGTGTAACGGCAGGCAGCCCGCTTGCGCTGCGGGCATCGGAGCCGGGTTCGCTGGATGAGCAGTTGCTGGGCGATTCGGAAGCTCGATCGGCCGGTGGGGTCGATGCCGACTTGTTCCGCGATGCCGCCGAGGAACCGTTCCAGACGCGCCTGGAGCGCGAGTTAGGCCATGCGGCCACTTCCGAAGAGGCGCACCCGCTGCTGGCCATTGCCCGGCAGATGCGCGACGTACAGACCCGGCTGGCCCGCCAGGCGGCCGACGGGCAGACCACCGCCCTGCAGGAGCAGATCGTCGCCCAACTCGACATGCTCCTCGAGGAGGCCCGCAAGCAGGCGGCGGCTTCGGCCGAGGGCGCCCGCCAGGCGCCCCCCGCGGACGAGCAGGAGGCGGGCGCGCAACCCGGCGATGAAGCCGGCGGCGAGGGCGACCCGCAGCGGGCGCCCGCTCGGGAAGCCACCGACGAGCCGGGCGAGGCCGAGGCGGTCGAGGAGCGTCCCGGCCCGCGGCGAACCATGGAGGCGATGGAAACCCTATGGAACCGGCTGCCTCAGCGCCAGCGCGAGCAACTGCTCCAGTTGGCCCCGGAACAGTTTCTGCCGAAATACGAGTTGCAGATCGAACAATACTTCCGGCGGCTGGCGGAGGAATGAGAAACGGAACACCCCCAGGACCGTTCCATTTTGCGCGGCGAAAATCGCGTTATCCACGAAGGACATCCTCTCCGCCGCGAAAATGGGGACCGTTTCCCGTGCACGGTTACGGCAACCCTAAGCGGAGCCATCAGTTCGCCTGAGTAGCCGTTTCCTCGGCGGAAGCCGGCGTATTGAGGAAGTCGGCCAGTCGGTCGTCGTGTGCGGGGTCCTTCAGCTTTTCGAAGGCTGCGCGCTCGATCTGCCGGACCCGTTCCCGGCTGATGCGGAACATCTTGCCGATGTCGGCCAGGGTATAGTTTTGGCCGTCGGCCAGTCCGTAGTGCAGCCGGAGGATGTCCCGTTCGCGAGGGTTCAGCCGCCGCATCGCGGCGTGCAGCCGAGCCCCGAGCAGTTTCCGGTTCATGTCGCCACCCACGTCGTGGTCCCGCTGGTCGGGCAACACGTCGGCGAAGGTGCCCTCGTTGGCGCCGGAAGGGTCCTGGTCGAGCGACGTGATGCGCCGCTTGGCCTTCATGGCGTCGCGGGTCTGGCTAATCGTCAGCCCGGCCGCCTCGGCAATTTCCTCGGGGGTGGGGAGCCGATTGTGCTTCTGCATCAGGGCTTGGGTCGCCGCATCGACCTTGCTCGCCTTCTCGACCGTGGCGCAGGGAACGCGCACCGTGCGGCTTTGCTCGGTGATCGCCTTGTTGATGGCCTGGCGGATCCACCACGTGGCATAGGTGGCGAACTTGACCCCCCGTGCCGGATCGAACCGGCCGGTCGCGCACATCAGCCCGGTGTTGCCCTCTTGGATCAGGTCGGCGAAGGGTACGCCTCGCTGGCGGTACCGCTTGGCGACCGACACCACCAGCCGCAGGTTGCCGTCGGCCAGGTTGCGGCGGGCGGCATCGTATTCCCCGCGGAGCGCGTCGATCTCGAAAAGCTGCCGATGCAGCCGATGGGGCGTGGCGTGGGTCAATCGGGCCAGACGCTTCAACTCCGCTCGGACCGCCGCCGGTTTGTCGTCGCCGGTCCATTTCCGAAGCTGCTCCGACAACTCGCGCATTCGCTGCGAAATGGTGTGCAGTTCGGCCAACGCCGGCGTGATATGTTCAAACCGGATGCGGAGTCCCCCCAGCGCGACGCTGGCATGGCGATGGCGCCGCGCCATCCGCCGCCCCGCCTGGCGGCGTTCGTGCGCGGTGCTGCCGCGGCTTCGGGCGATGGCGAAATCGCGCGCGTTTCGCGCAAGCACCTGCCGGAGCCGCCGCGTTACCGGTTTGAGCCCCGCCTTGGCGTGCGCGATTTCCGGCTTGGTTCGCTGCGGCACCTCAAGTAGCCTTTCCAGGCGCATTTCATCGCCTACCACGGCCGTGAACAGACGCTCGATACGCCGCAACAGGTAGTCCTGCGCGTAAAGCGCCCGCAGGAGCCGCGCGCGGCAATCCGCAACCCGCCCGGTGGCGGCCGACTCATCCGTGGCGTTGAAGCACGGAATGGCGCCTACTTGCTCCATGTAAACCTGGAGTGGATCGACGTGGGTGGTCTTCATAACATTCTCCCGCGTGGTATCCGCCACGCGTCGGGGCAATCCCCATGGGATTGGCATAACGAAATATGCTTGAACGAAATATGCTTGTGTCTTGTATCCTTCCCCCTTCCAGGGCCCTCGGGGGGTGCCGCGAGGAGAACCCTATGGGAAAACTCCCCGCCCAGGCAGGTGAATCGGGCAACCGCAGGCGAGGAGCGCGAAGTACACCGGTATCACCCATGCCCCGGAAGGCATGGCGTCTCGTCTGCGGGCAACGGCATCGAAGAGTTACGCGGATACCTTGGCACGGTGCGCTCGGCATCACGCCACGTAATTTCCTATTTCGCTGCTCCGGTAAGATGGGTTACCGCACGCGGGGGCCATCTTGCGGATTGGGGGAATCGTTCAGGCGATTACCGCCCCGAAAATTGCCGGCCGGAGCCACATTGCTGCTTATCCTTACCCGAGGGACGAGAATATACACTACACAACGCCGCATGCAATACCCCCCTTGGAGATAAAAGGGATAGGCGCATATATTGGGCAAAAGGGGTAGTCTGGCGCGTCATGGCGATTCTCTGCGAGGCCTTGATCGTAAGTTTGCGAAACGCTGTTACCGAGCCGACTGGCGGGTGGTTGCTTGGCAAAGGGATTGGCAGCTACGGTTGGTATCGGGCCGTCTCGTGTCCGTCGCCGATAATTGGCAACTGGTGTCCCGAGTGGCATTGCAGGGCACCCCACAAGTCGGGTTGTCACCACAATCACCGCTACGATAAGATCAATCATCTGGCCAATGACTCGGAGTGCTGCCATGTCCACGGAATTGGAAACAACGGTCGCTATGGTTCTTCGCCGCCTTAGGGCGATGGCGGGTGACCACCCGGAACTAATTGCGGAATTGCGTCAACTCGCCCAACAGTTCTTGGAGTTGACCGAGCCTGTTAGCGAAAGGGCGGAAACTTCAGAGCAGATCGTTGAAGCGGTGTCTGACCAGCCAGTCGAACCCCCAGACGAGGCGGTTGACCGGCCGGCTCCCCCAAGCCGGCACGAGCCCCTCCCGAGTGTGCCTGGTGTCGAGGTGCCGCTTGGTTGGGCCGACCGAGTGGGCGTGGCCCATGCCGACCTGAAACTGATTGAGGAACGTTGCCGTTTGAAGGCCGAAGGGGCGAGATGGGCAGCCACCCGTCAACGCCGAATCAACGAGGGTGCCGACTACGCGCTGGAAATCGAACCCGTTGATCGAGACCTCATTGCACGAGCGAAGGATTTAGAGGACTGTTTCCTTTGGATGAATCACCCTTCGGGTCCGATCCCTCCGAACCTGGACTGGTGGGAGGATGTCGCGGGTTGCTTCGATACCGCCGCGATGATCGTCGCCGTCCTCGAAGAGTTGGTGGGCGACGTGAAAAAATATCGCCCGTTGTTTGAGCAGGCCCTCGATCTGGCTGCGGAGGCCCAGTCGGCATTGCGGATGGTAGTTGAAGCAGTGGATGGCAAGCCCGACAACGACCAGCAGAAGCTCTTTTACTGGCTGTCCCAGGCTGCGGCTGACTATCAGGTCTTCATTCAGCGATTCATGCGACTCGATGACGCGGCCAATCCGACCACGTGGGGGGACTTGCAGGAGCGGATTTCCGGCCTGGATGCCCAAATCGAAGCGATCCGAAAGCAGGAGAAACAGCGGCTCCAATTGTTCGGAAAAGGCAACTACCATGCTCGGCTCATTCGGGAAGGAAGAGACACGCTGGATGACTGGAATAAGGTAATCGCTGCGGTGGAGTCGCTGGTGAACGAAGGCATTCCGCCCAGCAATACGGACATTCGGGAAATGCTGCTGCCCATCGTGGACGGCATGCCGGACGAGATGGAGGTTTCCACCGGCTTCGATCGTGTTCTCGTCGAGATTGACCGCTACTTGGCTACCCAGGTGCCGCCGTCTCCCGAAGTTACGCGGGAAGTTTCCGAGGAAGTGCAAAAGGTGGGCGAACTGTTTGCGGGGAAAACCATGGTCGTCATCGGTGGGGAACGCCGGCCCAATGCGTGCGAAGCCCTGAAATCGGCATTTGGGCTAAAGGAGCTGATTTGGATTTCGACCCGGGAACATGAGTCGGCGGACCAGTTCGAGCCTTACGTGGCGCGCCCGGAGGTGGCTGCCGTGCTCTTGGCGATCCGCTGGTCGAGTCATTCTTACGGGGTGGTCAGGGACTTCTGCGAGAAGCATGGAACGCTATTCGTCCGTCTTCCGGGCGGCTATAATCCCAATCAGGTTGCCCACCAGATTCTTCAGCAGCGGGGCGGTTGCACGGCGTAGTTGAGGTCGGGCGATTAACCCAACTGGAATGTCCACTAACCCAACTGGAATGTCCACCACTATGTCGGACCCCATGACCATCCTCTTCCTCCACCGCTGGCACTCGACTTTAGGCGGCCAAGGAGGGGTGCAATCAAGCATAGTCTTGGCCGTAAGACCAAGGGTAAGTGTTCACGGGGCGGCGGGGGCAGTTTTTCCGGGTACGGCGCTGGCCCGGCATGTACGTCGCCGACCGCACGTCGAAGGCCGGGCAGATTCTGGTGTTCGACGACACGACCACGTACGGCTTGCACACCTTCAACACGAAGTTCAGCCGGAGCCCTTACTTTGCGTTCGGCACGGAGGGGCACACGTTGTTCGCCGACGACAACGCCAACGAGCCGGTGTTATCCGACGCTGCCGCCCGGCGGGAAAGGGGATCGATGTCGCGCCGGCAGCCGCCGAAATGGTCCGTCACGATTCCCGTGCGGGCGCGAGGCATGGCGCTGGCGGGCGATACCCTGTTCCTGGCCGGGCCGCCCGACGTCATCGACCCGGACGATCCGCACGCGGCATTCGAAGGGCGCGCGGGCGGACGATTGTGGGCCGTGTCGACCGGCGACGGCGGCAAGCTGGCCGAGTACCGACTCGATTCGCCGCCCGTTTTCGACGGACTCATCGCCGCCCGGCAGAAACTGTTCATCACCACGACCGACGGCATGGTATCATGCTGGGGCGGCACAGTGGATGACTGACGGAGGGAGGGAGATACAACTTACGCGTAACGCGAGAGGTCGGGCTTGACGTCCTCGCCCAGCAGCTCGTGCTCGGGCAGGGCGTCGTGGTCGGGGTCGAACCATTCCTCCTGGAAATCGACCTTGACTGCCTCCGCCGCCGCCTTGTTGGTGGTCAGGGCGATCACCGCGTCGCCCAGGGCCACCTTCGGGTCGCACCGGGGCCGGACCTCCGGGTCGGAAGCGTCGGGGTTCTGCCGGATGCACCAGGCCCAGTGCTCGATCTGCGCCCGGTAACCGCGGTCGGCATGCTTCGAGGCCATCTGGCCGATGGCGAGCGATTCGGGGTCGCCGTTGTCGTCGGACAGGAGGACCGGACCGCCCTTCCCGCGGCTGAACACCACCTTCGTCTTATCGCGCGTAAACGCCGTCCGCCACAGCATCACGTCCTGCTCGGTCAACAGTTGGAGGGTGCCCTCGGTGCCGTAGACGCTCTCGCCGTACCCGCCGTACCCGTTGCCGTTGATCGAGGCATACTGCACGCCCACCCGGTTCACCTCGGTCACCGGGTTGTCCGGTTCGAAGCCGGGGCCGGGGTATTCGAACAGGCAGTAGACGTGGTCGCACACGTCGCGGTCGGGCGGGAACAGCGGCCGGTTGCTGGCGGCCGACACGTTCATCGGATACTGCTTCTCGCCCGCGTGAGCCGCGGCGATGAAAATGCCGGCGGCGTCCAACTGGTGGCTGCCCAACTCGGCCATCAGCCCGCCGCCGGTCCGGTCCCACAGCCGCCAGCGGATCAGCTCCTCGGCGGCCGGGCATTCGTAGAGGACGTTGCCGCCGGCGTCGCGGATGGCGTGGTCGCGGTAGCCGTACTTCGCGGCGGTCTCGGCGACGGCCTCGTCGGCGATCTGGGCTTTCTTCTGGGCGACCCTGCGGGACCACTGCTCGATTTCCGTCTGGTTGTTGCCCCGCTCGGCCGCTTCCAGCCGGCGCTGCCAGCTTGCCAATTCGCTTTCCAGCCGGCCGGCCATGTCGTCCTCGGGCTTCACGCCGCGCGGCATGGGCATCCGCCAGCTATCGTTGCCGGGCAGGTTCCCCCGGTGCCACTGGGCCTGGATGTAGTGCAAATCGCCCAGGACGCCGCGGCGGATCAGGTCGACCGAATTGGCGTACAGGACGTTGTAGTGCCGCTGGTGGCCGGTGGCCAGGTGCTTGCCGAACTGGGCGGCGGCGCGCGCCATTTCCTTGCACTCCCGCACGCTGTGCCCCATGAGCTTTTCGGTCAGCACGTGCAGCCCGGCCTTCATGGCGGCGATGGTGGCCGCCGCGTGCAGGTGCAGGGGCAGGGCGATGATGACCGCCTCGAGGTCGTCATCGGCGGCGTTTTCGATCAACTCTTCGTACGGGCCGTAGACCTTCACGTGCTCGCGGGCCTGCTCCTCGGTGTCCCAGCCGTAGACCTTCATCAAGCCGGGTCGCACCTCGGCGGCGGCCTCGCTGTACACGTCGCCGTGGAAGGCCCGGTGCCGGTTGTAGGGCCGCACGTCGGCAATGGCCTTCACCTGGACGAACTCGGGATTGATCGCGCCGATGAGCACGCATCC
>PWXP01000018.1 GCA_003561895.1 Planctomycetaceae bacterium
CCAAGGTGATGGAGGTGATTTTGCACCTGTCGGGGCGGCTGCCGCTGCTGGTGGCGACCCTGGCCGCCGGATCTCCCCACAGCCCCGACCAGGTGGGCGAACCCAGCGACACCGCCGTGGAGCGTTTCTTGAAATGGGTGGCAGACCCCCGTCAGCGCCAGATTGCCCTGGCCGCTGCTCTACCCCGCCGGTTCAACCGCGACATGATCGCGGAGCTGAGCATGGAGGAGGAGGCCGATGCCCTGTTTGCCTGGCTGAAAGCGATGCCCTTTGTGAAGGAGCAGCGGGAGGGCTGGGTGTATCACCCGGTGGTGCGGACGCTGATGCTGCGCTACCAGCGGCTGTCTTCGCCAAAAGGATGGAAATCCGCTCAGGGTAAACTTGTACGCTATTTTGAACGCTGCCAACATGATTTAGCCCTCGAAGATCATAGGCTGCTATACGATGTGCAATGGCAAAATCATGCCCTCGAGAAGGAATATCATGGCTTATGCGAAAGCCCAAAAAATCAGCCTGGTCAAGTAGAGAAACATTTTTTGAATATATTTTCAACAATCGGAATCAAACAACAAGGAGTCTTTCTTTTCGATTGGATAGAGGTAGTAATCCAAGCAGGCAATGATACTGAAAATCAAGTATTAAAAGAGTTAGGCCAAAAACTTTTTTCTGGATGCATAGCTTTCACGACCCAGGAGTTTTACCTCGCCACAGAAATGTTCTCAAGTATTCTTCAAATCTCAGATTTAGAGCCTTACCTCAAAGCAACCGCCCTAACTTGGAGAGGTTTTTTTCATTATGTAACAGGATCTTACAAAGATGCCTTAGTTGATTTCAACGAATCAATAAGGATACAGCCTAATAGTGAGTTAAGCCTAAGAAAACGTGGCGCCACACACTTTTTAATGGATAATTATGAAGAAGCCTTAAAGGATCTGAGTCGAGCCATTGATCTAAATCCGAAGAATGCTTTCAATTTTGTAATCAGATCGTTATGTTATCAGATCGTGGGTAACGATGAGAACGCTCTGGCCGATTTAAATATGGCTATTGAGATAAACCCTGGCAATGGCTCATTTATTGAACAGCGTGCTTTGCTCCATTTACACAGCGGAAATCTGGACGAATCTCTGGCGAATTTCAGTCAGGCTATCCAAATCAATTCTGGCAATTTGAGTGCTCTTATTTATCGTGGAAAGATTTATTCTCGACTGAATCGTTACGAGGAGGCTTTACTTGATTTTGCTGAAGTTATTGACATTAATCCTGCTGAAATTGAGGCTGTTATCAGTTGCGCCAAGATTCACTATTTATTAGGGCACCATGAGAAAGCCTTGACTAACCTAAACCATGTTATTGAGCTTGATCCAAAACAAGAGTGGGCGATTATCTATCGAGGAGTTACTTATCGGTTGATGGAGCGCTACGAAGAGGCCCGGACTGACTTTCAGAAAGCGATTCAGCTAGTCCAGCAAGATTTGCAAGCACAACCAGATAATGTTCAGCGCTTATTCAAGCTAGCCCTTTATTACTTAGCTAACAATCAATTCAACCTATCTAAGCAGACTTACCAGAAAGGCCTGGTTCATGGAGCTACCCACCCTCAAATTCTTGCGGCTGTGCAAGACTTAAGCGAGTTTCTCAAGCTGTTTCCAGGCCATCCCCAGGCCACCGCATTCCACAACGGGCTGCGCAAAACGCTAGAAGCAGTCCCATCAATTCACGGCAAAACGAGCTAGCTCCTAATATTTCCTATTTGTCTGAAACCCAATGGCACAACCATGACTCAAATTACCCTCGACCTCTCCCCAGAGCTAGAAACTCAACTGCGAGCAGAAGCCGCCAAGCAGGGGCTTGACCCCGAACGGTACATTCTAGAAACCCTGCACAGTCAGCTAGCGGCTATTCAGGAAGCACCTAGCCACCTCTCTGCCGCAGAAGCTGAACTGCTTCAGCATATTAACCTTGGCCTTTCCGCTGACCTTTGGAGCGAGTACCATACCCTGATTGAAAAACGCCACGCTGAGACCCTAACAGCAGATGAGCACCAACGGCTGATTGAGCTTTCCGACCAGATTGAAGCTCTCAACGTGGAGCGCATGCAAGCCCTAGTGCAACTCGCCACGTTACGGCAGCAGTCCCTGGAGGATGTCATGGGTGCTCTTGGGATCGAGTCAGCGGCCTATGGCTAAGGCCTCATTGACCTCAAAGCAGAAACAGGCCGTTGCCCAGCGGGCCAACCACTGCTGCGAGTACTGCCTTTGTCAGGTCAAATACTCCCCCGATCCCTTCTCCATCGAACACATCATCCCTCGCTCTAAGGGTGGCACCGACGAACTGGACAACCTGGCACTCGCCTGCCAGGGCTGCAACAACCGTAAGTATGTCCAGACCGAAGCCTACGACCCCGTGACGGGCAATATGGTTCTGCTCTACCACCCTCGCCAGCACCCATGGCAAATTCACTTTGCCTGGAGTGATGACTTCACCATCATGTTTGGACTGACACCTATTGGGCGGGCAACAGTGGATCGACTGGCACTGAATCGGGAGGGTGTTGTGAACCTCCGTCGAGTTCTGGCGGCCATTCGAAAACATCCTCCCTAGCAACGGTATAGGGGTAAGAAGCCGTTAAACCGAGGGCAGTGCTAGATTGAAGGCAGGACGTTTGTAAATTATCGTTAATTTTTGATCGCCATGCTGATTCTTTCTGCAACCAAGGGCAACAACTTGGCCCTGGCCGAGGCCTTTGCCGCTGAAGCTACCCGTCAGGGCCTGTC
>PWXP01000675.1 GCA_003561895.1 Planctomycetaceae bacterium
GAGGAGGGATCATGAAAACGCGGATCGCGGTCACCCCCGAAATCCACTTTGGGAAGCCTTGCGTGGCGGGCACGAGGATTCCGGTGCAGAACGTCCTGGAGTTGGTCCGCGACGGTCTTTCCTTTGCCGAGATTGTCCGGGATCACTATCCCGACTTGGAGCCGGAAGACGTTCGCGCGTGCGTCCAGTACGCGATTGACGTGGTGACGGCTGAAGACATCCATCTCGCGCCGACACTATGAAATTCCTCGCCTACCAAGATGTCTATGCGATGGCTAGTCCCCGCGCCCCAGGGCGTTGCCCTGGGCTGGGCGAACCTAGGGCCTTCGGCCCAGCAGAGGAACAGAAACCGCACCCTTCCCGCTGGCGAGTTTTCACCATCCCAGGGTCAAGCAATCCCGAGCCACTGTCGAACGCGTAGTTCAACATCAAGAAGCTGTTCTTCCGGTAGCGTGCCCAGACGCTTGATGAGCTTCACAGACGGATAGGTTCCGATCCCCTGGACATCGAACACACCGTACTTGAGCCATTGAACATTGGAAGCGGATTCAAATCGCGTGTTGCGGACGCTGGTTGTATGAGGAACCACTGTCGTGAGTGCCCGTTCGTCAGCCTCAATCGGAACGCTCAGGACGAGCGCCGGCCTCACCTTTGCGGCGTAGCCCATGTCGACGAGCCAAACATCACCCCGCGCTGGTTTCGGCATTCCCCGCCTCCTCGGCGTCATACATTGCCAACACTTGCGCGCCCGCAAAGGTCAATTCTTCGTCGCTGATCGCACCCGCATCCTCTTCCGAAATGCGTGCCAGCTCGACGAGCACTGCGTGTCGTTCTCGTACGGACAACGCGCTAAATGCGTCTATCAAATTGTGTGCAATGTCGCTCATCATCGGCTCCAAGTAAAGCGTCACTATAGTTTACGCCAAAACGGGAGAATCGCAAGCTCCAGGTGCAGTGAGGTCGAAGGACGCGGTTTCAGTCGGATAACGTTAAGGCTTCCATCCCGCCCGCTGCTGCGAAAGCCCATGCCGTGGAAAACCTCGGCCGGGATCGGGCGGGATAGAACCGAGTTGAACTCAACCGCGAAGCAGGAGCGGCTCTGGGGTTTCCATGCCGGGGGCCATCCTACCGGGCTTTATTCTACCGCGACTATGGGCCGGAAGTCAAGTAGCGGCGGCGGTGGTGCGTGGGGCTCTCATGGCCAGGCCGGCCAGGCGCGCCGACCGGCTCCCGGCCGAGGGAAGGAACAATAGGCACGGTGAGTGCTGAAACGGGAGCGCGGCATCGAGTTACAGCGACCGTCCTGGAGAACGGGCGCGAAATAGAAGGAGCGGGAGTGAGGCTCGCCCGCACGGGGGGTGGTCTTTAGCTGCGTACGGCGGGCCGCCGGAGCCCGACACTGAGCCGGGGCTGGGCAAGCCGCTCGTTCCGCAAAGGTACCTCAGCGCCGACACCCGCGGGCTGACCGCCGAGGTGAAGGCGCGCGACGAACCGTACGCGTTCGAACTGACCGATGGATGCGTCGCGTGAACGGTCGACGTCGGCGCCCGGTCATGGAAGCGACGTCAACGGGTGCCCGGTCTTCACGTTGTCGGCGCGCCGAACCCACAGGTTGGGCCACTCGATGCGGACCGATTCCGGCGTCTCGCCCAGGGGCAGCAAGACGATGCAGACTGGATTGCCCGAACCGCCACGAACTGGAATCGACCCTTGGCCCACACCGCCGCCCAAAACGCAACACTAGCCCGGATTATTCGTCATTGCGGGAATTGTTTGGCCTCCAAGGGTATCTAAGTGGTTGGACGGTCTACACTTAGAACCCCCCACGGAGGTCCAAAATGGATTCGCACAGTGCGTTTGAGTTCTCTCTGGATTTTGGCACATCGAAGCCGATTGTGGTGGAGCCCTCCACGGCCCAGGTTTCCAGCGATGGAGGGCTGCTGTTGTTTCGGCAACTCGATGAGCAATTGGGCATGAGCGAGCAGCTTGCCGCCGTGCTGACCGACCCCCGAGACGCCGATCGCACCACGCACACCTATGTGGACATGGTCCGCATGCGGGTTTACGGCATCCTGGCCGACTACCCGGACCAGAACGACCACGACGTGCTGCGGAGCGATCATCTGCACGTGACTGCCCATAACCTCCTGGTCAGGATGCGAACCGTAGTGGCCGACCCGCCGTCGCCGCTGCCCGACGAACCGTTACCAAACGAAGCGCTGCCCGAGCGTCCCCGTCGTGCCTGGCACAACCGCCGCCGGGAACACGATCCGCTTGGTGAAGGCCAGCCATGCACGTGGCGCACCCGGCTGATCAAGGTTGCGGCGCTGGTGCGCGAATCGACCCGTCGTGTGGTCGTGCAACTCTCGTCCAGTTGGCCTTATCTACATCATTACTGGCGCGTTGCGGAACAACTCATTGCGAGTGTGCGTCCCGCCTACGACAGTGGTTGACACACGGATCAACCCGATCCTTCGCGCCTCGGCGAGCTGACCATCGTTTGGGGGAAAGGGGGCCTTCTGCGCTCGCCGCCAGCCGCAGGCCAGAATTGTGCTCATTTCACCCTGCCGAACCCCCTTCCTTCTCCCAGGCACAGCCGTGACGAATAATCCGGGCTAATCGACATACTGCGACAGGCTGGCGGTCACCTCGCCCTGCCGATTGCGGAGGTTCACCTCGAGCGGCATTTGGCCTTGCAGGGAGTGGGTGGCGCAGGCGAAGCAGGGGTCGTAGGCGCGGAAGGCCATTTCGACGGTGTTCAACAGCCC
>PWXP01000322.1 GCA_003561895.1 Planctomycetaceae bacterium
CTGGATTACCGGCACCATCAAATTCAGGGCAGGAGCCAAACCGTAGGCCAACAGTCAGAAACAGACTGCTATGCCCTTCACCCGCTCCCAGCCTTTATCTTTGATACCAGCAAAAGTTTATCCGCACGTGTATACGATGACAGTACTGTTCAGTATGATCGGAACCGTTATTCAGTACCCGTAGAACTGGTAGGCCGTCAAGTAAGTGTGAAAGGTTACGGCAACCACATTACCTGTTATTACAACGCAGAAAACGTTGCTGAACACACACGTAGTTACGGACGGTCAGAAACGCTTTTTCAGCTGGAGCATTACCTGCCCTTGCTTGAGCAAAAGCCTCGGTCGGTGTATCATGCCAAGCCTGTTCGAAAATCCGCTGCTGCTGACCTGTTGGACTGGGGAAAAACCTTCCCTCATGATGCCAAAGATACCGTCAAACTACTGAAGCTCAGTGTAGAGTATGGTGTTAACCGACTCTTAGCCATACGTGATCAGCTGCCGACAGGCATAAAACCGACCATTGAGCTGGTACGCAGTGAATTAGCTCCACCAGCTAAACCAATGCCACGCCTAACCACAGACATTACAGTGAATACCATTGACCTGGCGGCCTATGACCGCAAATACAAGGTGGTGGCACAATGAATGGGAAAAAGGAAGTCATTGCCCTGTATGCAAAACAGCTGCGCATTCCCAGCTTTTCCCGGTATCAGGAAATCCTGCGTCAAAGTGAGCAGGTAGGCTATGAAGATTTTCTGATTGCCATGATGAAGCAGGAACTGGATTCCCGCCGGATCAACCAGCAGAAACGACACATTAAAGCGGCCGGATTTCCGCATCAAAAAACACTGGACGAGCTGGATCTGAAACGATTACTTCATGTGGAAGATGCCTTTATTTATGAACTTGCCTGCTGCGATTTCATCCGTAACCGGCAAAACATCGTCATGATCGGTAATTCCGGCGGAGGTAAAAGCCACCTGAGCATTGCCCTTGGTCTGAAAGCCTGCGAAGCCGGTTTTCGGGTTAAGTTTCTCACAGCTGCCACTTTAGCCACCATGCTGGTGGAAGCAAAGGACCAGCGAGAGTTGCAGAAACTTGAAAAACAACTGCAGAAAGTTGAACTGCTTATCATTGATGAACTTTCTTATCTAAGCTTCAACCGCCATCAATCTGAACTTCTTTTCAAGGTCATTTCTGACCGGGCGGAAAAAAGCAGCGTGATGATCAGCAGCAACCTGGAGTTTTCAAGATGGACAGAGCTTTTTGAAAACACAACACTCATTACAGCTCTGGTGGACCGACTCACTTTTCGGTCACACATCATGAACATGAACAATCCATCTTACCGGATGGACCAGGGATGAGAGGGCCATTAAGATGCCGCAATTGTGGATTCTATGGATAACTCCTTCAAGGAGTTACCCACAGAGCCCACAACCGCTTGGACAACGCAAGCGTTGACCACATCTTAACAGCCTCGACGACGACGGTTTTTTACTTTAATACCTGTCAAAGATCAAAGAACAAAGATGGTGACTGATGCTAATTGGCTCACTAATTCGCGAGCACGTTGGCTCAGAAATTCATCAGCACGTGGCTCAGAAATTCATTGACATTCGGAATTTAAATAGTTTGTTCTCATAATATTCTCTTGCTTCAACCTATACACTACCTCCCTCATTATATCTAGACAAACTATGCCTTTTCTAAGTAAAATGATCTTTTTGCTCAAGTGTGCATTATTAGCCTAATCGTAAGCTTATATTACTTAACGTTCCCTCATTTACGACGTTCTCAAGCCTTAAGGCGATGGACAAATTTTACATAATTCCTATGGCCGCTCCTGCGATTATGTTCGGGAATGCGGCGCAACCCGCCCGTAAAAATTAATTACTTTCGCCCTTGCGGTAATGTATTGTAATCCGAAGTTGGTTTAGTTAAATATCTTTTCAAATATAACTAATAGCTCATGTAAATCAGATTCATTTTCTCTAATTATTGGACAATTTTCTAAAACACTTTCTCTTGTTAAAAGTCGTTTACATACATTCAATGCCTTGGAAGGCTTATCATCCCCTAAAACATCTGATGGATAATAATCTTCTACTGTACCCCTTGACAAAACAAAAACATTTTCTTGTCGCAATGCATTTAACAAATCGTTCTTACCAGGCACATCAGCCATGCTTCTTACTAAGATTTGTTTCCTCTTAATTTCTGTTTCTTTCGAAAATAGGAAGTTGATTTCTTCAATTTCGTCACTATTTAATTGTCTTTTTGTAATTAACTGACTACAAACAGCTTTAAGCCTTTCATAACGTTCCCGCCAGCTATATCTTCTGACAATCTCTTTAATTTTTTCCCGCGATGGAGTGCCGTCAACTGTTTCTCTTTCAGCAATTCGGTCAACTTCTTGTAGTAAATTTGCCCTTAATTTTTTTATAGATGGAGAAACCCCTAATTTGTCGAAATCACTAATAATAACATCTAAGTCTAGAATTGTATAAATACTCATATTAAACGATGCAAAAAACTCTTTATAGCGTCTTACATTTCCTTTGCCATATATTCTAACAACCGGAATGTTTCTAGCATCAAAATCCCATTCAGAGTTGAGTACTTTTGAGACATGTTTGAAATAGCATAAATCAGAATCCCCTTCAACAAGAACAACCTTGTTAGCAAAGAACGCAGCAGAATTATTCTCAAAACATATTATCTGGAATGCATCCCTTGCTGCTATATTATCCAAAA
>PWXP01000440.1 GCA_003561895.1 Planctomycetaceae bacterium
ACGGCAAGCCGTACTTCCGAGTGACCTTCCGCGACCGACGCAAGGAAGTGAGCTTTCCCGTTTGGGGCGATTCGCCCTGGGCCGCCGACTGCCGCGACGGGTGGATTCCGGGGCGGTTCTATAAGCTTCGGGCCACGTACCGCGAGACCCAGTACGGCCCGCAACTCGACATCCGCCGCATTCGCGAAGCGACCGAGGCTGATCAGAGCGAGGGATTCGACCCCGGCACCTTCGTACCATGCTCGCGGTTTTCGCCCCAGGCGATGTACGACGAACTGCTGGCGATAGCGCGCGAGCGGATCGAATTGGCCCCGCTACGTGAGGTGGTCGAGGAGCTGCTGGCGGCCCACCGCGAGGCGCTGCTCCGGGCGCCGGCAGCCCGGCAGAATCACCATGCGTTCGCGGCTGGATTGCTCGAACATACCCTCAGTGTGGCCCGAACCTGCGCGTTCCTGGCCGAGAAGTACGCAGAATACTATGCCGACATGCAGCCGCCGCTCGACCGGGGTCTCGTGGTGGCCGGAGGCATCATGCACGACATCGGTAAGCTCCGCGAACTCGACGCCCAGTTGCTCGAAACGCAGTACACGGCCGAGGGCACGCTCATCGGCCACATGCTGCAGGGCCGCGACATGCTCCGCGAGTCGCCCGCCTTCGCAAGGCTCGACGCCGAAACTCGCTTGCGCCTCGAACACCTGATCGTGGCGCACCAGCGGCTGCCCGAATGGGGATCGCCCAAGCCGCCGATGACCCCCGAAGCGCTGCTGGTGCACTACGCCGACGACGTCGACGCGAAATACCACATGATGTACGCCATCCTCCGCGACGACACCACCGCCGGGCCGTTCACCACGCGGCGCAACGTTCTTGGGCAGCACGTGTTTCGGGGCTGACGCGCCGGCCCTACACCTCGTCCCTGGCCACATAAACCACGGTGGAGCGGTCTGCTAGTTCGATTTCGCCGTCCGCGGGCGGCGCCGGGCCGTCCAGGCCGGGGTAGATGTCGCGAGGGCTGGGGCTGGCCGTGTTGATGAACTGCCACCACGCGATTCCCCGCGCTAGTTCCGGCAGGACGAACCGCCGGGGCTCGGCCCCGGCATGAAACAGCATCAACACGTGGTGATGGGGCGGCGCCGTCGGGTTGGACTGGGGCACGGCGGCCAGCAGGCACTGCAAGCTGCGTTCGTCGAGCTGCCAGTCGACGGGCCGGCCGTCGGCGCCGTACCAGCTTGCGTCGGGCAGGCCGCCGGGGCGGCGCGGCCGGCCGCGCAGAAACTCGGTCTGCCGCACCGTCGGCTCCCGCCGTCGGAACTCGGTCAGCGCCTGCACGAAGCGGAGCAGGTCGTGGTATTTGCGTGCGCGCCGCCAGTCGAACCACGAGATGGCGTTGTCCTGGCAGTAGGCGTTGTTGTTGCCGCGTTGCGTGCGGCGGCATTCGTCGCCCATCAGGAGCATGGGCACCCCCTGGCTGAGCATCAGTGTCGCCGCCATGTTCTTGATCTGGCGGAGCCGCACCTGCTCGATCGACCGCCGGCGTGTGGGCCCCTCGGCGCCGTAGTTGTAGCTCAGGTTGTTGTTGTCGCCGTCGCGGTTGTCCTCGCCGTTGGCCTCGTTGTGCTTGTGGTTGTAGGTGACCAGGTCGTTCAGCGTGAATCCGTCGTGGGAGGTGATGAAGTTGATGCTGTGGTACGGCTCCCGTTCGCTGGCCTGGTACAGGTCGCTGGAGCCGGCCAGCCGGGTGGCCAGCGGGGGGACCATATGCGGGTCGCCCCGCCAGTATCGCCGCACGTCGTCGCGGTAGCGGCCGTTCCATTCGGCCCACCGCAGCTTGGCGAAACTGCCCACCTGGTAGGCCCCGGCCGCGTCCCACGCCTCGGCGATGATCTTCGCGTCGGCCAGCAGCGGGTCCTCGGCCGTGGTCTCGACGACCGGCGGATTCGGCAGGATGTTTCCTTCCCGGTCGCGGCTGAGGATGGACGCGAGGTCGAACCGGAACCCGTCAATGTGATAGTGATGCACCCAATACCGCAGGCAGTGGAAGATCATTTCCCGCACCACCGGGTGATTGCCGTTGAGCGTATTGCCGCAGCCGGAGAAATTGCGGTAACACTCGCCCCCATTTTCCAGCATGTAGTAGACGCGGTTTTCAAGGCCTTTGAGGCTTAGCACCGGCCCTTCGTGGTTGCCCTCGGCGGTGTGGTTGAACACCACGTCGAGGATTACCTCGATGCCCGCCTGGTGCAGGGCGAGAACCATCTGCTTGAACTCGCGCACCTGGGCTCCCCGCTCTTTGCTGTGCGCGTAGCCGCGGTGCGGCGCGAAGAAGGCCAGTGGGTCGTAGCCCCAATAGTTCGGTCGCGCGAGCTTCTGGCCCAGGCAGTCGCAAATGGGGAACTCATGCACCGGCATCAACTCGACCGCCGTTACGCCGAGCGACTTCAGATAGGGTATCTTTTCAATCACGCCAAGGTACGTGCCCGGCCGCTCCACGTCGCTGGAGCGCGAGCGGGTGAAGCCGCGAACGTGCATCTCGTAGATGATGGTCTCCGAGAGTTCCCGGCGCAGATGCCGGTCGCCCTCCCAGTCGAACTCGTCGTCGATCACCACGCACTTTGGCGGCCGGATGATGCCGCCCTCGGCCGGGAGGAACGTGCCGGCCAGCGCCTTCGCGTAGGGGTCGATCAGCCGGGCCTGCGGGTCGAAGCGGTGCCCACGCTGCGGCTCGTGCGGACCATCGGCCTGAAAATGGTACAACTGCCCCGGCCGCACTCCGGGGACGAAAATGCTCCAGATGTCGCCCCACCGGTTCAGTTCCGGGTCGAAGTCGATGATTTCGGTGGGGTCGGGCTGGTCCACCTCGTCGTACAGCAGCACGCGCATGGCCGTGCCCGATCGACTAAAAACTACAAACTGAACCCCTCCATCATGGGAGATTGCTCCATACGGAAGGGGGTGGTGGAAACGGAGTACCGAGGGCCGTTCGGTCATCGATAATGGCTCGCTGGGAGGCCCAAGGGGAACGTTGACCTCTGAAGGATACCACGGATGGACGTCGAGGGACATGCTGGTGTGGGGCTGGGATGATGCGGGCAAATCGGTAATCGCATGAAACGCGGTCTCTACCCTCTTCGGTCGCTCGGCATTGCCGGATGGAGACACAAATCCCTAGCCGGAGCAGCCCAAACGACCGGCCAATCGGGAATTAATTTGGGAAAACGAGGAAGGCATTGCGGCCCGCCGGCCCGTACTTCGCGAAATGCATCAGCAGCCGAGGTCGTCACAGACGGGCATGGGAAGTAGCTGCTGAATCGGGCAGCGTCCCGCGTGACGAGCGGCATGTCGATCGGCACCAGAGGGCCGAAGGGAGCCCTCTCCCGTGAACCGCTACCTGCGTGACTGCGGCCTGGGCCGGCTACACCGGCGGCCCGTGGCTGGCGCGCATGTGCTGGATCGCTTCCAGCACGTCGCGCCGGCTGATCTGGCCGACCAGCTTGTCGCCGGCGTCGACCACCGGCACCCGGCGGAAGCGGTTGCACACGAACACTTCCGCCACCTCCATCAGTCCGGTATCGGGCGGCACCGTGCACAGCGCCGTCGACATCAGATCGCGCACCAGCGCCGTGGGCATATTGTAGTATTGCGCGTTGGTGAGCGTTTTCAGGCAATCGCGTTCGGAAAGCATACCCACCAGGCGGCCTGAAGCGTCGACCACCGGCATACCGGAAATGCGATGCCGCAGCAGGCGGTCGATCGCGTCGTGGGCGTCGGTTTCCGGGGTTACCGTCACCACCTTCCGAACCATGAAATCTTCCACTTTGAACGGGAGCGACATAAGAAATACCCTTCTTTGCCTTCCGGATGGGCCGCGCTACCGTGCGGCTTGGTGCAATGGACGGGGGTGCCGGTCGGGTAAGGTGCCGTCGCGCGTGACGGGGCTGCGCTGCCATTGGACGCCGAGCATGACCACGTTGATGCCCGACCCGATGCCGAGCAGTCCCACCCGGTCGCCGCGCTCCAGGCGCCCCGCCTCGATGCCCAGCGCCGCCGTGACAGGCAGCGCGACGGCGCCCGTGTTGCCCAGCCATTCGAAGGTCGAGAAGTCCACCGCCGGGTCCAGCCCGAAGGCCTCGAGCATCAACCGATGGTGCGCTCGCCCGACCTGGTGGCAGAACGTCTTGGCCAGGCCGTCGCGATTCCATCCCATGGATCCGAGAAACCGCTCGAACGTCTCCCCGGCCACCGCGATGCCTTCGCGCATGAGGGCTTCGCTGTCGGTTTCCATGAACTCGGCGAGCCCTTCGCTCTGGCACAGGCGGTAGCCGTCGGTGTTGGTGCGGAAGGCGCCGCCGAGCAGCCGGTTGCCCGTGCGGCTGAGTTCCCGCCGGCACAGCACGACCGCCGCGCTGGCCGATCCGATGGTGAGCGAGGCGAAGGCGGGCTTGACGTCTTGGCGCGAGAGGGTGGTGTCGGCATTGAGCCGCTCGATGGTCGTTTCGACTAAGTTTCGGCCGCTTTCGGTCCCTACGACCACGCCCGCGCGAATCTGCCCCAACTCGATCATCGACGCCACCTGGATGATGCCGTTGAGCAGCCCGAGGCAGGCGTTCGACACGTCGTACACGAGGCAATGCCGGCCGAGGCCCAGCCCGTGGTGCACGCCACACGCGGTGGCCGGTTCGAGGAAATCGCGGCTGACCGAGCCGTGGATGAGCGCCCCGATTTCCGCCCGGTCGATTCCCGCCGCGCCGATGGCCTTCTCGGCCGTTTCGATGCTCTTCTGGCTGGGCGGCATGCCGGGGGGCCAGAAACGCCGCTCGCGAATGCCGGTCATCAGCTCCAGCCGGCCCTCCGGCAGGCGCAGCCGCCGGTACAGCGGCCCGAGCCGCGACTCAATTTCGGCGGAACGGACCACCTCCTGCGGCAGGGTGCCGCAGACGGCCTCGAGGCAGACGTTCTGGAATTGCAGTTCGGACATGAAAAACGGGTGCTCCTGACACAAGGGAACCGGTATCCGCCAAGTCTATCACAATCGCCGCCCGCGGTGAAGCCGCCCTACGGCCGTTCTTCCAGGTAGCGGCGGATCGCCCGGGCGAGGTCCCGCCCCAGCGCGCGAGCGGTTCTTGCCCTGGTCGCCGTCCTCGACGCCGTCAAGGTCCATCAGGGATACCATGAGGAACTCGACGCGCTCGCGGAGCCATCGCCCGTCGGCCGTATCGGCCAGCACTTCCTCGATGAGGCCTTCCAACGCCCAACTGGCCATCGTCTCGCAGGGGTGGCGCCGCTGTCGGTGCTGACGGCGGGACCGAGAACGCCCAGCATGTTGCCTTGGGTGAAGTGGAACGTCAGGGTCCGGCCGGCCGCTTTGCGCACCCGAAAGTACCAGTAGAAAATGCCTCATTATCGCTTATCGGGCGTGCTTTCGCCACTCGGGTTCGGATAGGGGTGCGGGAACAAGCTTGAAGCTGCGCACGGTTGGAGTTCACGCTTTAGTCTGCTGTGGGTCGCACGTCCTCGGTTCACACGCTCAACCGTGAACTCCGACGGCCGGCACCGCTTGGATCGTAAGTTTGCCGGCAGCTATCACTGCCAGCATCGGGGTCGAAGTCTTACGATTTCGGCTACTGCCTTCGTGGGTTGCAATTGCGATCAAGCTCCACCACCTGCTGGATCGGCGGTTGTGGTTTACCACATTGCCAGCAATGATATCAGTACAATATGTTGTATTCGCGGCCCTTGGTGACCGCAAAATGCGGAAATTGCTTGCCAAGCTTTTCCGGCTCGTATAAACTCACCTCCGACTTGCACTCCAACCGACGTGAGGACGCCAAACACGCAGGAGCTTCGAGGCTAACGATAGGGACATCGACTCCGGACTCGTGACCACGGGTACGGACGCGGCAACGGCAGGGAAGTCTGCGGCCGGCAGCGGCGGGGAACGCCGCGCGGAGCCGCTTCGCGAATCTCGCGCGGGGTTCCGGCAGGTACCGCCGTGTAGGAGCCGGCTTTCTTGCGGCTGGCGCGCCGGTCCGCCCGGAACTGCCCGACCCAGAGGGATGTCTCCGCCCCGAGTCCCCGCGGTCACTCAAACCGGGCGCAGGATGCGTCCAGGAGGATTGCACAAGATGAACGGAAAACCGGTCATCGGGGTGAACGCCGACTATCGGTCGGCGCGCAAGGACGTACCCGCTTTCAGCTTTCTGGCGGCGGGTTACGTGGATTCCATTCAAAAGGCGGGCGGCATTCCGCTGGTACTGCCGCTACTCGAAGAGCAGGACGATCTGGAACACCTGCTCGACTTGCTCGACGGCGTGGTCCTGGTGGGCGGCGCCGACCTGGACCCGCGACGCGACGGTTACATGTTGCACCCCTCCGTGCGGCCGATGGACTCGCGACGCGAGGACTTCGACCGCATGCTCACGCGCTGCGTTGCGCAGCGGAAGCTGCCCGTGTTCGGAATCGGATGCGGCATGCAATTGATCAACGTCATGCTCGGAGGGACGCTCCACTTGCACATTCCCGAGGACCTGCCTCGTGCCCTGCCGCACCGCGACGCGATCGACCCGGCGCATCGTCACGCGCTGGAAGTCGAGTTGGGTTCCATCATGGAGCGAGTCTATGGCGAGGGCGAGATCCGTGTGAACAGCATGCACCACATGGCCATCGACGACGTGGCGCCGGGCTTCGCGGTCACGGCCCGGTGCCCCGATGGAGTGGTCGAGGCCATCGAGAGCACCCGAGACGACTGGTTTGCGATGGGCACCCAGTTCCACCCGCAAAGCCACTCCGCCTCGGCGCTCGACCTGCGCATTTTTGAGGAGTTTATGGCGGGGATTACCGGCGCGGCCGTTGTCGAAGTCCGCATGGTGGCCTGACCAGGGGCGCAAGGCTGTTCGGGAACCGAAAGGGGCATTCCCTGCGGATCTCGCGTTGTGGGCAAACGCGGAGGCGGCGAACGAAGCCGCGTTGCAATACGTGGGGGGCATTCCCTGCGGATCTCGCGTTGTGGGCAAACTGAGTTGACTTTGCCGATTTTTCCGATTTTGACGGAAGTTCGGCCTAGGAAACTTCCGATATGGGGGAACGTTCAACTGTCGGACGCCGACCACGCGGCCGGCACCCCCACATCGGAGGTTCCCTTATGACAATGAGAATACGGTTTGTCGTGAGCACGCTGTTGGCGGCGTGTGGTTTGGCCGGTCCAGCCGCCCTTGAAGCCCGGGCGCAAATCGACCTGCAGGAGGCCTTCACCGGCGTCCCCATGGCCCGTCGGCAATGGGAGCAGCGGATGACCGGCCAAGTGGGACCGGCGGCGGCCCCCGCCGCCCATGCCGGCGTGGTCCCCGGCGGCCCCGCTGCGCGACCGGCGCCGGCAGCCCATACGCGAGCCGTCGCGTCCCGCCCTTCGGCGGGCGGTGTGCAGCAGGCTTCGACATTTGAGGAATACGAACTGGCGCCCGCTGACGCCGCCCGCGCCGCCGAGGACGTGTACTTCGAACCGCTCCCCAACGGAGGGGTCCACGATGGGCCTCTGCAACACGGCGGGTTCGCCCACGGCCCGGACGGCTGCGCCGATTGCCAAGCCGGATGGGGCGGCTGTGACGTGACCTACCAGCACCACGGCGCGTGCGGCACCTGCGGACCCGGCATCTACGACGACTGCGGCGCCTATCCCATGGGACCCCTCTGGTGGGTCGGCCACCCGCGGTTTCGAGGCCTGCTGCGCGACCTGTCGCTGTTCGCCGGAGTCCACGGCTTCAAGGGACCGCTCGACCAGGGCCGCAACGGCAACTTCGGGTTCCATGAAGGCTTCAACTTCGGCTCGCCGCTCGGCGGGCCGTGGGGACTCGGCTACCAAGTCGGCGCCGCCGCCGTGCACAGCAACTTCACCGGCGCCGACGCCTCCGACCCCGGCCAGGACCGAAACCAGGTGTTCATCACGGCCGGTATCTTCCGGCCGCGCTGCGTCGGGTTGAACTGGGGCGTCGTGTTCGATTACCTCAACGACAACTACTACATCGACGCCGACCTGCGGCAGATCCGAAGCGAAACCTCCTGGCGGTTCCCCAACGGCAGCGAGGTGGGCTACTGGGGCGCCTACGGCGTGAGCAAAGACCGATCGCTCGAATTGCAGCTCCAGCCGACCGATCTGTTCGCCTTCTACTACCGCAGGCATTTCCAGGGCGGCGGCGACGGCCGAATCTGGGGCGGCTTCAGCGGCCACGGCGACGGAGTGTTCGGGGCCGATATCCGCGTACCCATCGGGCACGGCTGGGCACTCGAAAACAGCATCAACTACCTCGCCCCCAAAAGCGCAAACGGCAACGGACAGCGGCACGAGCGGGAGTCGTGGGGCGTCAACATCCAGTTGGTCTGGTACCTCGGCCAACCCGCCGCCTGCGCGCTGAAAAGCCCCTATCGACCCCTGTTCGGCGTGGCCAACAATGCCACGTTCATGGCCGACTTCACCCGTACGCCTACGGGCAACTGACCGCGGTCCGACTCCCCGGGCGAGTGGCAAGCCAAACCGTACCCCCATGCAACGACCGGTTTCATGCAACGTCTGACACGATTGTCGGCCTTCGCGGTCCTCGCGGTCCTCGCGGTCCTCGCGGCCCTCGTGGCCGCGTTCGCGGTCTCGCCAGTCGCGCATGGGCAAACCGAAGCCCTCGAGGAAGGGGGCGCGCCCCTTGCCGCCGATGCCCAACCCGCAACCGACATTCCCCCGAACGAAAACGAACGGCCGCAGTTTACCTCGCTGTTCGACAGGCTGAACATCGCCGCCTTCTGGCAGACCAACACCCTCGACCAATGGGGCCTCCTGCTGGGCGGCGTTTTGGCCGGAATCGTCGCCGGCCGCGTTGCGTCGGTGGTCCTCCGGCGGCTGGGAAAACGCCTCGAAGACCACCGCTGGAAAAGCCGCGCCCGACTGTTGACCGGTCTGGCAGGACCGGCCAACCTCGCCCTGATCGGCGCGGGCCTTGCCTTCGGGCTCGCGGCCCTCAGAATGGGGCCTGAGCTGCGCGAGTTCGCGAACAGGACGATCCTGCTGCTCCTGTCCATTGCCGTGTTCTGGTACATGCTCAATCTGGTCGGCGTGCTCGACGTGGTGATCCGGCGGATGATCGGGCACGGCGAGAGTACGCTCGACGAGCAACTCATGCCTCTGATCCGCAAGTCGCTCCGCGTGGTGGTGGTCGTGTTCGCCGCGATGTTCGTTCTCCAATCGGTGTTCGACCAGAACATCGGCGCCTGGCTGGCTGGCCTGGGCATCGCCGGTTTGGCCGTCTCGCTGGCCGCCCAGGATTCCTTGAAGAACATCTTCGGGTCGGTTACCATCCTGCTCGACCGGCCGTTCCAGATCGGCGAACGCATCGTGTTTGCCGGTTACGACGGGATGATCGAGGAAATTGGCTTCCGTTCGACCAAGGTCCGCACGCTGACCGGCCACCAGGTGAACATTCCCAACTCGAAGATCGTCAGCGAGTCGGTGGAAAACATCGGCCGGCGCCCAACCATCCGACGGCTGATGAACGTGACCATCACGTACGACACGCCCCGCCCGAAGGTCGAGGAGGCCGTCGAGATTCTACGCCGACTCCTGGAAGAAGCCGGCATTCGCGAACCGATCCACCCGACCATCGGCGAAAGCGAACTCCCGCCCCGCGTGTACTTCAGCGATTTCAACGCCGACAGTCTGAACATCCTGGTGCTCTACTGGTACGCTCCGCCGGCCTACTGGGACTTCATGGAACACGCCGAACGGCTGAACCTTCGGATTTTCGAGGAGTTTGAGAAGGCGGGCATTGAGTTCGCCTTCCCCACACAAACCCTGTACGTGGCCGGCGATCCCAAACGGCGGCTTGTCCTGAACATGCTCTCGCGGGACCTGCCGTCCTCCTAAACGGATGAAGGAACACCCCGCTTCGCTGCCTGCGGACGACTTGCTCGGCCAGTGCCAAATGCGCCGCTTGCGGCGTTCGGGGCCGGGCGGGCAGCATCGGAACAAGGTGGAAACGGCCGTGCAGCTTATGCACCGCCCGACCGGCGTGGTGGCCGAGGCCTCCGAGCGGCGCAGCCAGGCCGAGAACCGGCGGGTTGCCGCGTTCCGCCTGCGCGTGAAGCTGGCCTTGGCCATTCGCCGGCCCCTGGCCGAGGCGTCGGGTCCGAGCCTGTTGTGGCAGTCGCGCTTGCAGGGCAAACGCATTGCGGTATCGGCCGTGCACGGCGATTTTCCCGCCCTGCTGGCCGAGGCGCTCGACACGCTGGCCGCGTGCGAGGCCGACCCGCGCCGCGCCGCCTCCCGGTTGCACACGAACCCCTCGCAGCTTGTGAAGCTGCTCGGTTCCGAGCCCCGAGCCCTTGCCGTGTTGAACGAGTGGCGGGCCGAGCGGGACCTGCGCCCCCTCCGCCCCCGATAAAAGGGCGCAAGAACGGGCTCGCCGTTGGAGTTCACGCTTTAGCATGCCCGTTTGGGCCCACGCTGGGTTCGCACGCTAAAGCGTGAACTCCAACAATAGGTTCGCACGCTAAAGCGTGAACTCCAACAATAGGTTCGCACGCTAAAGCGTGAACTCCAACAATAGGTTCGCACGCTAAAGCGTGAA
>PWXP01000336.1 GCA_003561895.1 Planctomycetaceae bacterium
CAACCGGCACAACCGGCACAACCGGCACGCGCCGCCAAGGGAGAACCTTCCCCGTGGTGCAGAAAAGTTTGTCTGAGGCGAATGGGCAACGTAGTGTTGCCTACGGGCACGCCTTGTCCTTCGGCGGTACTCGCCCCAGGATTGGGCCGCGGCCCGAAGGTGATGCCGAAAGCTACCAGGAAGGCACGACGAATCATGTTCGCCGAACTTGTGGAACAGCTCGAACTGGCGCCCCATGGCGACCAGCAGGGCCCGACGATCCTTATCGTCGACGACGACGCGATGACCGACCTGCTCGCGCTGCGGCTCCAGAAGCAGGGGTTCGAAACCATCACCGTGGCCACCGGCGAACGGGGGCTCCAACGCGCCCGCTCGCAGCAGCCCGCGGTGATCGTGCTCGACCTCCGCCTGCCCGACGCCGACGGGTTCGACGTGTGCCAACACTTGGCCGACTCGCCCGAGACGTGCGCCATCCCAGTCATTATCCTCAGCGGAATGGAGCATCCCGACATCCTGCGCCGCTGCCGAGCGGCCGGCTGCCAGTTTTTCCTGCGCAAGCCGTACGATCCGAACGTCCTGCTGACGCTCATCCGGCAGTCGATCGACGATGCCGCCCACTGGGACGAGTTGCCGTAGCGGTGGGCAATTTCGGCTCTTCCGTTTCGAGGCGCAGACTGCTTTTCCGGGGGACGGCACAGCGGCGTGTGCCTACGACATTGACGAGGTCTGCACCCAGGAACGGAAGAGCCGCCTAAGAGTCCGATCTTGACCCGGACACCCCCAAACACCTAGAGTAAGGGTCCACCCCGATACGGGCCGTTGTAGCGGCCGCAACTTGTCCCGCGCGATGCCTATGACCGACGTACATGAGACGGCCGCCGAGTATCAATGCCCCGGCGAGGCGTATACCATTTCGCGGGCAGTGCACTTAGGGCGGCTTGCCCGGTTCTACCCCGCCTGCCGCTCGTGCGAGCACCGGCACGAGACGGGCGTGCTCTCGGCACGGCAAGTGAAGCGGTTGCGCGAGACGGAGCACCGCGGTCGCGAGGTTCCGCTGTTCCAGTCGGAACAGATCGGAGACGCCGCCCTGGGGAAATTGGCGGCCGGCAGCGTGCGCGACGTGGCTGCCGCCCTGGGGTTGTGCTTGCGGCGAGGGCTGTTGGGCACCTTTCCAGGCCCTACATCGGAGGAAGGTAGCGAACCCCCCGAGGCGGCCATCGTGGTGGCCGGCGACGGGCGGCCGGCCGTCGCCGAACTGGTGGCCGCCGCGTGCGAGGGGCTCCGCTGGACCGGCTGCCACGTCGTCGACCTCGGCGCTGCCACCACCGCCTGCCTGATGTTCGCCGCCGATCATCTGCACGCGGCCGGGGGGGTGCTGGTAGGTGGCGGGCAGGGTGGTCCGCACCGGGTGGCGCTGAAGCTGTTCGCCCCCGGCGCGGCGCCGCTGGCGCTCCGCGACCTCGATGTGGTCCGGCGGCAACTCGCGCAAGGGATCGACCGCCCCACCCGCCGGTTCGGGGGCCTCCGCCGCTTCCAGGCCGAAGAACCATACCTCGATCTGCTCCGGCCCCACTACCACGCCCTGCGCCCCCTGCGATTCACGATCGACACCGCCTGCCGGCCCGTCCGCGGATACCTCGACCAACTCGCGGCCGGGCTGGCCTGTAGGCCGCTGCTAAGCGATGCCGGCGGGGCGAGCTTTCCCGAGCGGGTCCTGGCCGAGGAGGCGCACTTCGGGCTTCACGTCGACGACGACGGCGAACGGTGCCGGGCCGTGGACGAACGAGGATGCGAGGTCGAAGCCGGCCGGCTTCTCCTGCTGATCGCCAAGCGGCTGTTCAGCGCTGAAGGACCATCCGGCAGCACGGTGGTCGTGCCCCGGGAAGCCGGCCCGCTTCAGCCGCATCGCCTCGAGTCGCTCGGGGTCGAGGTCTTTCAGAGCGCGCCGAGCCGGGCGGCGATGGCCGAGGCCATGCGGCGCCACGGGGCCGCGTGCGGCGGCAGCCCCGACGGCCGGCTGTGGTACGGCGTCGCCGGCGCGCCGCTGCCCGACGCCCTGCACACGCTCACCCACCTGCTGGCGTTGCTCAGCCGCAGCGACCGGCCCTTTTCGGTGGTCCTCGACCGGGAAGCGCCATGGGGCTAGAATGTGCGGGGCGGTCAGGCAGGCATTCGATCCGTCCGATCCGTCGTAACCCTTCGCATGCAGCGTAGAAAACAGCCTGCGCCACCGGCCCGTGAACACTTACGATCCGGTCCGACCTGTCCGACTGGTCTGAGCAATCGGATCCGCTCCCTCAGCCTCGCACGGCGGTCTGGGCCCACCCCCGGAAGGAAACATCATGGAAAACTGGCTGGCCCAGCGGACGCGGGCGTTCGACGTATCGGGCATCCGCAAATTCTTCGACTTGGCCGCGACGCTGCACGACCCGATCAACCTGGCCATCGGCCAGCCCGACTTCGACGTGCCCGACGAGGTCAAGGAAGCGGCCATCGGGGCCATCCGCGAGGGCCGCAACGGCTACGCCCTTTCGCAGGGCATACCCGTGCTGCGCAAGAAGCTCCAGGCCCGCATCGACGAACGGTTCCGTCACGCCGACCGGGAGGTATTCGTCACCTGCGGCACGAGCGGCGGGCTGGTGCTGGCCATGATGGCGCTGATCGACCCGGGCGACGAGGTCGTTCTGCCCGATCCGTGCTTCGGAATGTACAACGCGCTGGCGGCCATGATGGGCGGGCGGGTGGTGCCGG
>PWXP01000234.1 GCA_003561895.1 Planctomycetaceae bacterium
GAAGACCTGGTCGAGGCGATCCGCGACGACAAGCCGATGAACCAGACGGAGCGCGGCGCCCGGGCAAGCCTGGTGACGTCGATGGGCCGCATGGCGGCGCACACGGGCCGGGTGATCACGTACGACGAGATGCTCAACTGCGAGCACGAGTTCGCGCCCGGCATCGAAAACTTCACCATGGACTCGCCCGCCCCCGTGCAGTTGAAGGACGGGCGGTACCCCGTCCCCATGCCGGGCATGGTGACCGATCGGGAGTATGCCACCTGAGGAAATTGGGGTTTTCCAATACCTCGTGTAAACGGGTTGAGCCAGCGGGGGAACGTGGCATCGGTTTCCTCCGGTGCGCCCTGGCGTTCCGCGCATTTCCCGTCATACTGGCCATAATTTCCAACATCACCACTTCTATCGTAAGAGGAGCCGTCCTATGTTGTGTAAGTACCTGTCGTGCCTGATCGTATGCGTTGCAGCCGGTTTCCTGGCGGTGGCGCCGTCGCTCCGTGCCGAAGAGCCCGCCGGGGAGGGGGTCACCTGGTGGGTCGCCGGGGATCCTCACGTGGGCCACCGTTCCGAGGAATTTCAAGGGCAGCATCTTGCCAAGGCCGTGGCCGACGTGAACGACCTCGGCATTGCCGATCAAGCCATCATGCTCGGCGATCTCGTCGAAGACCGGGCAGCGTTCGGCGACGTATTCGTTCGCGAGATGAACAAGCTGAAGGTCGATTGGACGTACGTGCTCGGGAATCACGATTTCGACCGAACGACCGGCCGGCCGGTGCTGCCCCCTCGCTACGGGGCCTGGACCGTCAACGGGATTCGATTCATCGCCCTTTCCGACGAAGTGTCGGGCTCCAGCGACAGGGACCTGGTGATGAGCGCGGCGCAGGAAGAGTGGTTCTGGGAGGAACTGGCCACGCACCGGGGCACGGGGACCCCCATCTTCCTGTTTACCCACCAGCCCCACCCGGAATTCGCCAAGTGGCCCGAGCTGCGAGACGTGCTCGACGAGTACAATCTCGTAGCGTGGTTCAGCGCCCACAAGCACCGATGGGATATTCGGCCGGACTCCGGCGCCGGGTTCATCCAGGTTAACATCCATTCGATTGGCGGCGTGCGTGAGGACTACTTGAGCAGTTTTCTTCATTTGGAGCGGACGGACGGCACGGTGAAAGCGACCGTCACCTTCCGCAATCACGAAACGCGCGAGTGGATTCAGGTGGACGGAAAGGATCGAATGACCTTCTCTGTCGATACTAATCCCTAATCCCGGCCTGACCCCTGATCCTGTTACGGTTGCGGGTCCCTCGCCATCAGGCGCAGCATGGCCCGGAACGAGAAGTTGGGTCGCCACCGCCGGTCGAGTTCGGCGGCCCTGGTCCGAAGCGTCGCCGGGTCGACGCGCCGCGGCGAGGTCGCGCCGATGACGATAATGTTGCCGAAATCCGCGCGGAAGACGTAGACGTGGGGGAACGCCTCCCGAATGATCTGGAGGTCTTCGTTCAGGTCGTCATGGAGGTTGAGGTTGAAGGCGACCACGCCCCCCGGAGAAAGCTTCGCCTGGAGGTCCTTGTAAAAGTCGAGCGTCTTCACCTTCAGCGGCTTGCCGGTGGAGTCGGTGTCGGGCGAGGGCTTCAGGAACGTGTCGAGGTAGATCGCGTCGTAGCGCTCGCCGGTTTCCCGGACGTACCGGAAGGCGTCGTCGGTGATGATCCGCACGTTGTTCCCCGAGCGAACGCCGAAATGCTCCTCGGCGATCCGGACGACCACCGGGTCGATTTCCACGGCGTCGACCTTCAGTTCGGGATGGTAGTGGTTGAGGAAGTGGACCATCGCGCCGCCGCCCAATCCCAGCATGAGCACCCGCTCTTGAGCGGGTTTGATGAGATAGCTGGCGAACATGACCTGGGTGTAGGGCACCTGCAAGTGGTGGGGGCGGTCGAGATCGACGAGGGTTTGCAGGGCCTCGTCGCCGCTGTCGCGAACAAAGAGCAGCGCCAGCGTGTTGCCGTGACGGCGCAGGCGGATGTGCGAGTAGTCGGACTGCACCTCCAGGATGAGCGGGGTGGGGCGGCCACCCCTCCGGCGGGGCGATGCGCTGCGCGGTCCTGCCTCGCCGGAACGCCAGGCCGTCAGCGCCACGCCCACCAGCGCGACGGCAATTGCCAGTACCAGGGCGAGAACGGCATAGGACCGGAACGAAGCGTGGGAACGACGCATGGAATGGCTCCTCACAATGGACCGCGCGAGTGTCACAATGTATGGTATGTCACGTCGCTGGGCCAGTCAAGCGTCCGGGGCGCCTGAGCCCGATATGATGTAGTCGGCGGGCGGGGCGTTCGTCCGCTTTTCGCGGCAGGCGCGCCAAGGTGGATGCCGACAGGCCGATTGCGACCATGACCGTACGCGACCCGGGCGGATTGTGCGTTTTGGTAGAACGGGCGTGTTGTCCGACAATAACAGCATGGGCACCGCGGTGCGCGTTGCCCGGAAGGGGCCCGGTTCGCCCAGCCCAGGGCAACGCCCTCATTGTTGTACACAACCTGTGGCCGCCACCGGCCGGCTTGTCCGGCCGGAGCGGTGGTCAGTGGGCTACCACGCCGCCGCCACCCCACCGCTCGCCACCGGCCGGCTTGTCCGGCCGGAGCGGTGGTCAGTGGGCTACACGCGCTGCGGCGCCTTCCCTTCCGCCACCGGCCGGCTCGCCCGGCCGGAGCGGTGGTCAGTGGGCTACACGCGCTGCGGCGCCTTC
>PWXP01000557.1 GCA_003561895.1 Planctomycetaceae bacterium
CCGTGTCGGCGTCGACGCAGATGACCGCCTTGCCCGTCATGGTGAAAATCAGCCGCTTGCCTTCGTACTCGGCCAGGGTGGGCGTGGCGTAGCCGGTCGCGTCGCCCGCCGCGCTTTCCGATTGCCAGACCGTCTCGCCGGTCCTCTTGTCGAGCGCCACCACCGCGGTGTTGGGGCCTCCGGGCGTGCTGATGACCCGGTCGCCGTCAATCAGGACCGACTCGGCCAGGGCCCACGTGATGTTCGGCGCCCCAAACCGTTCCAGCACCGACACGTTCCAGATCGGCTCGCCGGTCCGGGTGTTCAGGCAGTAGAGTTCGCCCAGCGGGTTCTGGTAGTACAGCCGATTGCCGTCGATCGTGGGCGTGCTGCGCGTGCCTTCGTAGCTGCGTTTCCACGCGTCGCCGGTTGGGATTTGCCAGTGAATCTCGCCGTCCAGGGTCAGCGCGGTGACAACCGTGTTGTCGCCGATATTTCCGGCCGTGTAGATCAGCCCGCCCGCGAGGCTCACCGCCGAGTATCCGCCGCCGATGCCCCGGGCGGTCCACAACAGTTCCGGGCCTTCGTCGGGCCACTCGCGGAGGAGGCCGGTTTCGGTCGAGATATTGTCGCCGCGCGGGCCCTGGAAGGCGGGCCAATAGGGCGCGGCGGTGTCGGGCGCAATTTCGTCGGACAAGTCAACCGCCGGCTCGGGGACGGACGGATCAACCGCCACCTCATCGGGCAACTCGACGGCCGGCGATGGTTCGCCTTCGGCTGGCAGCGGTTCCGGCTCGGCGGGCTGCCGCTCTGTGCGGGCGGGCTCGTTCCCCTCCATGGAGTGGGCTGCCTCGGGTGCCGGCGGTTCCCCGGAAAGCGCTTCCGTGTCGATGCCCGTTGGCTTTTCCGGAGCCATCCGTTGCGCGTTGGCCCGCCCCGCTTCCGGCTGGCCGATGGCGTCTCGGCCATCTTCGTCGAGGGAACATCCCAACAACGCCAACAACATGGTCCCAAAAACGAGTTCCGATCTGCTCATTCTCACCCTCATGAAAAACCTTTCCTTCAGGCTCGCGTACCAAGGTGGGTGTCCAACTTTGTAACCGTTGTGAACTTCATTGTTGCCCAATGGAGGTCTCGTGGCAACCTGCCCTTTCCGAGAAGGCCCTCGGGGTCCATCCGCGGGGCATGCCAAACGAGGGCATTGACCTCGTTGTTGTACACATGGAGCTGTCCCCTTACCGGCCGACGGGGACAGTCCCCCGTGAACGGCGTTGGCCTGGGCGGGGCGAATCAGAGGCCTTCGACCAAGAGAAGGTCTACGGGCGGCGGGCCGTGCGCGCGGCCAGCGGCAAGTGCGCGTACAGGGTTGCCCCTTCCCGAAGCACGTAAATCTTCAGCGGGGTCAGGTTCGGCAAGTCGGAACGCTGGAGGATGTACGCGACGTTCTCCACGGAGGTCGTTTCCCAGATGTGCATGCCCACCAGCACGTCGCCTCTCCGCACGCCGTGCTCGGCGGCGGGGCCGCCGGGCCGGACGTCGGTTACCAGCAGGCCGCCGCGATAACGGGTGCTCCGCGCGCGGAACTCCGACGCCGGCATCGGCTCGAGGGCCATGCCAAGCAGTTCCCAGTCCGGGCCGTTGGGAGAGCGCAGCCGCAGCGGCACGTCGGCCAGGACCAGGCTGGCGGCCACCGGGTCGCCCGCCCGCCGGGCGGCCACCTCGAGCCGCTCGCCCGGCTTCCGTTCCAGCAGGGCGCGGTAGAAGTCCAAGGGCCGGAGGACCTCGGTATCGGCCATGCCGGTGATGAGGTCGCCGGGCTGCAGGCCCGCCTCGGCGGCGGGGCTGCCGTCCTCGACCGCCTCGACCACCACGCCCTCGCCCAGCGGCCCGGCGCGCTCGGCCAAGCGGATACCGTGCCAGGCTTCGCCGTCGGTTGCCTCGGCCAGCAACCGGCCGGTTACGGCAATGGACGTGTCGACGGGGATGGCGAACCCGATGCCCTGCGCCCCCGCGCGTACGGCCACGTTCACGCCAATCATTCGCCCTTCGATATTCAGCAGCGGCCCGCCCGAATTACCCGGGTTGATGCTGGCGTCGGTCTGGATCAGGTCGTCGTAATATTGGGCGTCGCTCACCTGCACGGCGCGGTGCAGGGCGCTGATGATGCCGCGGGTGACGGTGTGTTCGTAACCATAGGCGTTACCCACCGCAATGACCGACTCGCCGGGCATCAGGTCGCTCGAAGTTCCCAGGATGATGACCGGGAGCGGTTCGCTTCGGCTTACCTTGATGACGGCCAGGTCGGTGCTGTGGTCCCGGGCGATGAGGCGTGCGATGCGGGTTTCGCCGTCGGCGAAGGTGACGTTGATTTCGCGGACGCCGTCGACGACGTGGAAATTGGTGAGGATGTACCCGCGCGGGTCGATGACCACGCCGGTTCCCATGCCGTTGACCCGCCGGCCCGGGCTCAAGCCTGCCGCTTGCTCCGTCGTGCCGGCTACGGTCTTCTCGCCGCGGATGTTGACCACCGAAGGCCGCGCTGCGCGAACCGCCCGGACTATGGGCGTTTCGCGGAGTTCCAACGCCCACACCAGGCCGGGCTGAAGGAGCAAGAGTACAACCAGCGCGCGCCGCGCAACAGAGATGCACAGCGAGCATTCGCGGGAGCTTGAGTCGGCCATGTGGGGTCTATCGCAGAAGGCTGGGCTGTTTACTCAAGGTAAATCGGTCCTGCCCAACAAGCGGCTTGACTGCCCATGTTACCAC
>PWXP01000519.1 GCA_003561895.1 Planctomycetaceae bacterium
ACGCAGTGGTCGCGTTACGCCGCCGACGCGCTGGGCGACTTCGGTGGCGAGGAGGCCGCCGCGGCGCTGCTGGCGGCCTTTCCCCGCTATGCGAGGCCAGGCGGACCGGGCCTGCTCCGCGACAGCACCCACCGCGCGCCGGGAACGCACGCCTCCGATGCGCCCCACCTCGATTCCCGCGACCGCATCCTCGCCGCGCCGTACGCCATCGCCCAGTCGCTGGCGCGCATTCCCTTCCGCGACCCCGACTCGCTGGCCGCCCTCGGCGACCTGACGCCGTCGATCGTGGCGCAAATCCCGCTCGACATCGACGGGCTGATGGTCTACGACGAGGAGCCGTTCCAGCACATTTTCCGCCATCTGTTGGAGCGGGCCGGAACGCGGCAGGCCGTACTCGAGCAGGCGCTGGCCGCACTGGGGCAGCCGCGGCCGGAGGCCGAGGAGACGGAAGCCGAGGACGACGAGAAAGCCGGTGACCGCGATGCGACCGTTCGCAGCCCCGTGCTGCGCGGCCGCGACGCGCCCCACCGGATCGAAGCCGACGTTGCAGGCTGGACCGACCTGTACCTGGTCGTCGACGAGGGGGAGGACTACTACATGGACCGCGCCAACTGGGCCGTGGCGAAACTGGTCGACGCCGATGGCCGCGAAACGTTCCTCGACACCCTCGAACCGGTCTCGGCGCAGCAGCAGCACGACTCGCTGCGGGTCAACCAGAGCGCCTCGTTCGACGACCTGCGCGTCGGCGAGCAGCGGTTCGAACGAGGGCTGCACACGCACGCCTTCAGTGTTATCCACTACAAGCTCGACGGCAACTACCGCCGGTTCGAGGCACAGGTGGGCATCTGCGCGAGCCGTTCGCCCGGGCAAGGGTCGGTGCGGTTCATCGTCAGCCCCGAGCCGGTCCGGGAGCGGGTCGGGCTCGGCGCCATGCTTGCCGACGCGGCCTACGCCTCGAACGTCGTCCTGGCTCTCTGCCGCGACGTGGAGGACCTGCCGCGGCTGGTGGCCCTCATGGACCACGAGAACTATTGGGTCCGCATCAACGCCACCCGCACGCTCATGTTCCTCGGCGCGTCCGAGGCGGTCGAGGCGATCGGCGAGCGGCTGCGCACCTCATCCCCGGAGGGAGCGTTCGGATTCTTCGACGACCGCTATTTCTCCCGCGCACAGGGGCAGGACGAGTTCAACGACCCGACGCCCCGCTACCGCGAGGCGTTCATCATGGCCCTGGGCCACTTCCGCGCCGAGGCCTACACGCCGCTGCTGGCGGAGATCTTGTTCGACGACAACAACGCGCTGGGCATCCAGTACCGGGCAGCTAACGCGCTCGACCGGATCGGCACGCCCGAAGCCGTCGATGCGCTGCGGGAGGCCGAGCTTACCCACCCGTACCACACGGTGCGGATGGTCGCCCGCGAGGCCCTGTGGCGGCGCGACCTCGCGCCCTCGCAGCGCCCAAAGCCGCCGCCCCTGGAGCGGCCGCGGGTGGCCGAAGAAGACATTCCCGAGCGGCCCACCCGCTTCGTGTTCATCAAGGGCGACCCGGTCCCCTACAACCCGTTCCAAATGGACAGTTGGCGGCAGTCGTACATGACCACCGACAGCGGCCCCACGTACCGCCCGGGCCGCAATCTGTACATCGTGGACATCTCCGGCGGGCGCCCCGAGGTGACCCCGCTGACCACGTTCGACCACGGCTACGTGGCCGACTGCGAGGTGTCGTACGACGGGCAGACCGTGTTCTTCTCGCGCCGCACCGGCGATAGCCCCTGGTGGCACGTCTACGCCATCAGCGCCGACGGCACCGGCCTGCGGCAACTGACCGACGGCCCGTACCACGATGTCCAGCCCGCCCCCATGCCCAACGGCCGCATCGTGTTCTCCACCACCCGGCTGGGCACCCGCGACGAGTACCACGGCTACCTGTGCACCGGCCTGGCTACCATGCACCCGGACGGGCGCAACATCCAGGTGATTGGGTTCAACTTCGGCCGCGACGCCGAACCGTCCATCGCCTGCGACGGCCGGATTCTGTTCACCCGCATCGAACTGTTCTATTCGCGCATGAAGACCGAGTTCAACCTGCTGGCCGCGCACCCCGACGGCACGCGCATGCACACACTCTACGGTCCGGAGCGGCGCGGGCTGTGGAGCGGTATTCACGGCGGCTACGCCAACTGGGCCCGTTCGGGCGCCCGGCACCGGCAGCTTCGCCTGACGCAGCCCCGCGCGTTCCGCCCGGGCGAGTACCTGCTGACCACGCCCGCCGGACCGATCCTCACCCGGGGCCGGCAGGGGGAACGCTTCCTGCGCCAATCGTTCCTCCGCTCCGGCGGCAACGATCCCTGGGCGGTCACCACGCCCTACCCGCTCGACGAGCGCACCCTCCTGGTGGCAGCGGGCGAGAAGAACCACGAAATGGTCCGCGCCGAGTTTCCGACCGACGCGGTCGACTTGGGGCTATACACCATGTGCGTCGATACGGGCGAGCTGACCCTGCTGTACAACGACCCCGAAGCGCCCTGTTTCGAGGCCCGCCCCCTGCACCCGCGGCGCGTGCCGCCCGCGCTGGCGGAATCGGCCGCTGCGCGCGGGAGCGGGTTCACGGGGATGTTGTACGCGCAGTCGGCGTTCATTTCACAGGAGCCGCACGTGCCGGAGCGGGGCCGCCTGCTGCGCGTGGTCGAGGCCCTGCCCCAGGTGACCCGGCACGCCACGCACACCACGCCGGGCGA
>PWXP01000222.1 GCA_003561895.1 Planctomycetaceae bacterium
CCGTCGAGCAGCCGCAGCTCGTAGCCGGTCGGCGCGCTCCACGGCAGCCCCGGCGGCTTGTGCGAAACGATGAACAGGTCCTCGTGGACGGGGTACGGGTCTTTGAACAGGCGGCCCATCGTGCCGTTGCGGTCGTACACCCACTGGCCGTCTTCGCCCAGGAAGTGGAACCCGTTGTGCCCCAGCGCGTGGATGTCGGGCGTGATGAAGTGCATCGTGTCGGGCGAGCGCATCTCGTCGCGCATGTCGACCCGGATGACCGTGCCCATCGCGTTGTTCGGGCAGCAGTGCGAGGCGCCCAGCAGGACCACCCGGCCGCGGGCGCCGGGGATCGGACGGCCGTAGATGAGCGTTTCCGGGAAGGCGATGTCGTTGCCGTACACCTCGACCGACCCGCTGCCGTCGGGGTTCATCGCCCAAAGTGCCTTGATGTTTCCGGCCGCCTTGTCGAGGTACTCCCAGCGGTGGTACAGGATGCGCCCGTCGGGCAGCATCACCGGGCTTTGTTCATTGAGCGGGCTGCTGCTCAAGGGGCGCATGTTCTCGCCATGGGCGTCCATCCGGTACATGTTGGTCACGGTGAAACGATCGCCGGCGTCGCACAGCACGCCGTACTGGCAGCGGGTGGTGATGAACGCGATGCCGCCGTCGGGCAGGTAGCACGGCTGCATGTCGTCGGTTTCGCGCAGGGCCGTTTCGTCGGGAAAGGTCAACTGCCGCAGTCCGGTGCCGTCGACGTTCACCTCGTACAGCCGGTAGCCCTCCCGGGCGGAGCGCTTGAAATCGAACACGATCCGCTCGGCGTCGAACGACACGTCGAACCGGTTCACCACGCCGGTGTTGGTCAACTCCGGCACGAGTTCGCGCACGTCGCCGGTTTTCAGATCGAGGATGCACAGGCCCCCGCCGGGCATCCAGCGGCTGTTCACGTGCTCGGTGTACACGTGATCGGCCGAGAGGGTGTACCGGCGGACGAACACGAGCTGCTCGACGCCCTGTTCGAGCAGCCGCCGGGCGGCCTCGCGGTTGAAGGTGCTCGGCGCCTCGTGGGCCGGCGGCAGCGCGGGCGCGGCGGGGGCGGCCGGGCGGGGCTTCACGTATTCCTCGCGGCTGGGCATTCGCGGCCGGGTGGCCTGCACGTGGAAGTCGACCGTGCCGCGCAGCGCGCCCGTGGTCAGCCCCACCCACACCGTCAGACGCGTGTACTTGCCGTCGAGCTTGAAGTGCAGCATCGAGGGCGCGTGCGCCCAGAAGCCGCCCTCAAACTCCTTGCCGGCGATCGACAGCGGCCGGTTCTGGTGGTCGCGGTTGACCCGCAGTTGCCCCCAGCCCACCTGCACCTCGGCCGGCTTGAGCGTGGTCAGGTCGGCGGTGTTGCCCTCGGCGTCGTGGAGGACGGGTTCGGCCCAGATGGCCTGGTCGTAGTCGTAGCAGTCGCCGCCGTAGGTGGCCACGAGGTACAGGTCGTCCGCCCCGTTCAGCTCGACGGTAAGCTGCTTCGCGGCCGTGCCGTCTTTCATGATGCCGGAGGTGACCGGCTCGAACGGGGGCTCGGGTTCATCGGCGTATAGCAGGGCTGCCGGCAAGGCGAAGGCGAAGATCAGCGAAATCAGGCTGCGTACATTCATGGGACGTTCCCTTCATGGGGTGGGCAGTGAAGTGGGACCGGGGCAACGACGGTGGCTCTTCCGTTTCCAGATGCAGGCCCGCGCCAATGTAATAGGCACACGCCGTTGTGCCGTCCCAATGTAGTAGGCACTCGCCGTGTGCCGTGCCCAGGCAAAGCAGTCTTGCACCTAGCAACGGAAGAGCGACGACGGTACACTCCAGTGTACGCCACCGGCGAATGCAGGTCAACGCGCCCCAAGCCGGGGCATTTGTGCGGGGGTCGGCAGGCGTCGATCGTAACCTTGTGATACGAATCGGCCACACCAGCGGGAGTGCATCAGGGCCGGCAGGAGGTGTCAAACGGGTGATACGGCAACCTGCCGCAGACGATGGTTACCCGGGAAGAGCCGGGTTCAGGGCGCGCCGCCTGACGGCCCTGGATGGAAATGCAGAAGGGGGGCGGAGCCTCGCAAGGCCCCGCCCCCCAGGTCCCTCTTTGTAGTCGCCCAGATCGGGTTCCCGACCAGCGTCGCTTAGCGCGTGACGCCGACGTTCAGCGCAAGGCCCGTCAGGCCGAGGTCGTCCTGGGTCCTCCAGTCCAACTCAGTGGCGTTCGTCCAGATCTGCGCTTCCCAAAGGCCCTGGACAAAGCCGGTCGTGCCGTATCCGAGTTCGCGAGCGTATTCCACGCCCAGTTGGATCTCGCCGACGCCTACCACCGTTTGGGAGCCCCACGACTCGTTCCAGAACCCCCGATCCACGAACCCTGCGCTGTCGCCGAACAGCAGCGACCCGCGGGCGTTGGCCACCAGCGAAAGGTCGGTTCCGAACACCGGCCGCTTCAGTTCTGCGAACATCGTGGGACCGATTCCCTCGAACCTGCTGGACTGAAAGACCTCACCGTTTTCCGTTGATCGTCGCGTCACGCCGCCCACGCGGATGCCAGCGCCGACGTTAGCCTGCCAGCAACCGACATCCAGACGCTGCATGAAATCGATGTCGACAGCGTAGACGTCCAGGTAATTGCGCCCCTCTAACACGAAAAACGTGCCCGTTCCGGCCACGAGCGTGTGCTGATACTGGAACCAACGACCGCGGACCCCGAAGCCCGACTCGCCCACGTACC
>PWXP01000220.1 GCA_003561895.1 Planctomycetaceae bacterium
GGAGGTTGTCGGGCGGATCGCCCACGCGGTTGAACTGGGTGAACACCAGGTTCCAGATTTCGACGGCGCCGTGCTCGCTGTGGTAGTAGATTTCGCTGCACGGGCCGCACACGCCGTCGGGCCCTTGGCTGGGGGCGTTGGCGGGCCAGAAGTTTTCGTCCTCGCCCAGCCGCTCCAGTTTCTCGGGCGGCAGCTTTACTTCACTAAGCCAAATGTCGGCCGCCTCGTCGTCGTCGAGGTAGACGGTGGCCGAGAGCCGCGCCGGGTCCAGCCCCAGCCACTGATTGCTGGTGCAGAACTCCCACGCCCAAAGAATGGCCTCGCGTTTGAAATAGTCGCCGAAGCTGAAATTGCCCAGCATCTCGAAAAACGTGTGGTGGTACGCCGTGCGGCCCACGTTGTCGATGTCGCCGGTGCGCAGGCACTTCTGGCAGGTGGTCGCCCGGGTGAACTCGAGCTTCGTGCGGCCGATGAAATGATCCTTGAACTGGTTCATCCCCGCAGGGGTAAACAGCACCGAGGGGTCCCAGCGGGGTACGAGCACGTCGCTGGGGCGGCGCACGCAGCCCTTGCTCTCGAAGAAGGCCAGGTAAGCTTCGCGGAGTTCGTCGGTTGTCATGGCACACAAATACGGGGGGTTGGAGTTCACGCTTCAGCGTGCCGCGGATCGCATACGCCCGGTTTGCACGCTAAAGCGTGAACTCCAACTACGGCGGAAGGGGCAACGGTGCAATCGAATCCGTCAAGGATAGCGGCAAAAGGATCGCCTGGGAAGTGGGTGGGCAGAGGGCACTTGCTCGGAACCCCCCTGGCGGTAACAATAGGAAGAATGGAGCGAAGGCGGTATCCTTTCGCATCTGTACGCACGCGGCGGACCCATGCCGCGTCACGCACGGGGGTTCAACCATGACCGTTTTACTGACTGATCCGGCGCTGGAGCAGCGGCTCATCGAGCAGCGGCAGGCCGCCGGCGGGGATCGCTACGACGAAGTTTGGGAGGGCGTGTACATGATGACGCCGTTGCCGGGCGATGAGCACCAGGAACTGGTCTTCGAATTCAGTATGGTGCTGGGACTGGCGATTGCCAAGAAGGGCCTGGGCCGCGTGCGACCGGGCGTCAACCTCAGCGACCGCGCCGCCGATTGGCAGTACAACTACCGCGCGCCCGACGTAGCCGTGTTCCTCCAAGACGGGAAGGCCGAAAACCACGGCACGCACTGGCGGGGCCCGGCCGACTTCCTGGTCGAGATCGTCAGCCCGAACGACCACACCCGGGAAAAGCTCCCCTTCTATTCGAGCCTCGGCGTGGTGGAACTGCTGATTGTGGAGCGGAACCCGTGGCGCCTGGAACTGTACCGGCACGACGGCACGGAGCTTCGCGAGGTGGGGCGCTCGGAACTCCCCGGCGGCGAGGCTCTCGCCAGCGCCCGCCTTCCGCTGGTGTTCCGTTTGGCCGCCGGCGAGCCGCGCCCGGTAATCGAGGTGGTCCACGCCGAAAGCGGCGAGCGTTGGGACGTGTGACCCCGCCTGCCGCTCGCACGAACAGAATGGAACGCGAGACAGCATAGAAGGCGCGTTCAAGAAAGAAAAAGGGCGCGTTTGTGCCCGGGATAAGGCCACGTGCTTATACACGTTTTCTCAAGAGCGCGCCGCCGAAAGAGGGCGGGCTCTCATCGCAAGGGCAACTTTTCCCGAGGCGACAAACGCGCCGGAAAACTCACAGAAGATACGCTAACGATCAACTCCTATCGGTTCGAGGAAAACGGACGTGGAAAGCCGGAGTTCATCGACGTTGATCAGGCGCCAATGTTTTCCGGCCACCGGCCGCGCCGGATTTCTGCAGACCTTCCAGCCTGTTCGACGGCGTCGCCGCACATCAAGCACCCTCCAACCGGGGCTCCCAAGAGCGGCGTCGGCCACAGGCCGGGAAAGGTCTACGCAATTACCACCGCGTGCACACACGCGCGCCGGCAACACGGCGGTTTTGGAGGGCGCTCGGCAGAAGGGCCGGCACCCGGTTAGCACGGACCGGAACGGGCGAGCCTCATAGTAAGCACTCCCTACGGCTGTTGACAAACTCAAGGGGCCGCCCCACACATGAAGCCGAAAAACCGGCCGGGGCAACCACTTCCCTCAAGCCCTCTATCCATCATTCTAATCCAAAGATCCCAAAAGGCAAGAGCGAATTTTTCGAATTCTTGTCCGGGTCATCGCTCGCCTTCGGCGATACTGCGGGTGTATGCTTCAAAGTGTTCGGCCCAGTCGGCGGGCGGGCGAAAGCGGCCGGCCTCGCGGATGCTGTCGACCCGGTCGGTAGGTGTGGCGCCCCGCTTCAACTCGGTGCCGTGCGGACGTAGCCCGAGGCTCTGCAGCGCCTGGTCCAGCGAACGGCGCCCCTCGCGGCCCTCGTCGCCCTCGCGGCCGGCCTGCTGGCGGAGCCGTTCCCACTGGTCGATGAACCGCTGGGCCTCTGCTTCCGACCAGCCAAGCTGCTCCAACAGCTCGGAGTGGGGCTGGTCGGCTTGGTGTTTCAGATGTTCCAGGGCCAGTTGGGTTTGCTTGCGGGCGTACTCGAGGGTGGCCGCCTCCGCGCCGGGTTCGGCGTCCGGGGCCTCGGTAGTGCCTTCGGTGCGCGGATCGGGGGCGCCGCCCTGCGTGGGACTGCCGGCGCCGTGGGCGCCGGGGCCTTCGGAAACCTGTTCGCCCGGCCGGCCGCCATCCGGCGGTTGCTCCATAGCCTGCCCCGGCGGCATGGCTCCGTCCGACGGTTTCTGAGGCGCCTCGCCCGGCTGCTGCCCACCCGGCTCGCCGGGCTGTTGGCCGGCGCCGTCGGGCCGTTGGGCCGAGCGGCCGGTGGGCCCGTCGGCCTCGAGCTGGTCGCCCGGGCCGGTTCCCGGCGCACCGTCGCCTTGCTGGGGCGAAACGCCGGCGCCCGATTCGGCGTCGGTTTGGGTGCCGGGCGAGCCGACGCCCGGCTGATCGGCCCGTTGCCCGCCGCCTTCCTCGCCACCCCCGGAGCGGTCGCCGGCCGTGTCGCCTTCGGTATCGGACTGTCTGGGGCTGATACTGGGCGACTGCTCTTCTCTCGCCGAGGGTTCCCCTTCCACCTCGCCCGGTTTCTTGGGCCGGTCGACGTTGTCTTCCTGTGGGCTGGTGGTACTGCTGGGTTGCTCCGAGGGTTTGCCCGCCCCAGGCGACTGTTCCCGCATTTCGGCGTCCCCCTGGATGCCGCCGTCCTGGGGCTTGCCTGTGGGGTCGGGTTCCGTGCGGTCCGGCGACGGGACAGTTTCGCCGCCCGTTTGTTCTGCGCTGCCCGGCTCGGGCGCGCCGGGTGAGGGGTCGCCGGGTGAGGGGTCGCCGTCACCGGGTTCCCCCGCTGCGTCGGGCGTACCCGGCTGGCGCTGGGCGCCCGGCGCGCCCGGCTCCGGCGAAGGCTGCATCTGCCCCGGCGGCGGGTCGCCGGCATCGTCGGCCGTCCCGTCGCCGGGCTCATCGCCGGGCTCATCGCCGGCAGCCTGCGCGCCGGGCGGCTTCGGGCCGGGCGTGGCATCCTGCGGCGCGCCCGGTTGGCCCAAGTCTGCCTCAGGTTGCCCGGCCGGCTGGTCGCCGCTGCCCGGCTCCTGCTCCGAACCCGGTTGGGCTCCGTCACCCGGTTGGATCCCGTCACCCGGTTGGATCCCGTCACCCGGTTGGGGTTGCCGCTCGGCCGATTCGTCGGCCGGTTGCGGGTCGGGTGGCTCCTGCTCGGCGGTCTCCTGCTCGGCAAAATCCTGCCGGCGGCGGTGCTCGAGGATGCGTTCGATGGCGTCGCCGGGGTTGGTATCCGGATCGACGGGCGTTCCGTCTTCCGGCGCGCCGGCGGCCGAGTCCTCGCCTGCGGCGCCGTCTCCGGCCTCCGGTTCGCCGCCCGGGCTCTCGCCGCCATCGCCCGGTTCCGCGCCCTCTTCACCCTCACCGGCTTCCGTTTGGGCTTCGTCGTCCGGCTGAGGATCCTCGGAGCGCCCCGGATCGTCGTCCGAGGGCGGCTTCTCAGGCGTGGCCTGTTCAGGTTCCTGGCCAGGTTCTTCGGGCTGGTCGGGCTGGTCGGGCTGGTCGAACGGGGGGGGCTGTTCGGAGGGACCGTCGGGCTGCGCCGGGTCGGGACGCCGTTCGGCGGGCGTGGGCTCGCGCCGCTCAGTCGCCGGATCGGGTGCCCGAGGTCCGGTCGGCTCGGTGATTTCCAGCCAGCGGCGGTCGGTCTCGCCCCGGCCGGCGGTCGGCTGCCGGACGTCTTCCGCCTCGGCCCAGTAGAGCACGCGGTCGCCGGGCTTCAGGCCGTGCCGTTGGGGGCGGAACTCGAACTCGCCGGTGAACGGACCCTGAAACCCCTGGCCGCCGGTCGGTTCGGCAAGCAGCGGCGCCAGGTCCAGGTCGCGGCCCCCGGAAACCGCGCGTAAGCTCACGCGCCGCAGGCCGAAGTCGGGGTCCTCGGCACGCACGCGCAAGGTCACTTGGCCGTCGGCCGCCACCCGCGACTGCTGCTGCTTCGGCTCCAGCAGGGCCACCTCCGGCGGCAGGTCGCGAATGACCTCGATGCGGTGCCGGATGGGGCGCGGGTTCACCCGGCCCGACGCGTCGACAAATCGCAACTGGTAGCGGTCGTGTTGGGCGCGTGTCGGGTCGTTCGGGTCGAGGCGGAGGGTGAACGCGCCGACCGCCTGCCGGTCGTCCACCTTCATGTTCACGCTGTGCCTGCCGTCGCTGCCGAGGTCGATTTTGGCCCGCCGGATGTGCTGGTTCGCTTCGGCATAGATCGTGGCCCGGGTACCTTCGAGGGCCTGCAAGTCGCCCTGCCGGCGCAGCGTGCGCGGGGCCAGCCCGGTGTAGCTCGGATACTCCAACTCCACCCGCTCGACGACAATGGCGGGCGCCGTTTGCACGCCGATGCGGAACGGCTCGCTACGGAAATCGCCCGCCGCCAGCACGTAGGTGCCGTCCTGCTGGAACCCGCCCCCTCCCGGCGGCAATTCGGCCTGGTGCCGGTAGTCGCGGTCGGGCAACGTCATGGGCACCGCTTGGTTGACCAACTGGCCGTCGTCGGTGCTGAAATACAGCGTGACGGGCTCCCCGTCGCGCAATCCGCGGGCCACGGCGGTCACCGTCATGGTGTCGCCCAGGTAGATCTTGGCATCGCCGGGCTCGATTTCGCCGATGGTAACGCGGGTGGGTGCGGGAATGCCGCCGAACGGCCAGAGAACGCGGGCGGCCGAGGTCAGCAGGCTCTTCGGCGACAGGATGAAGTACAGGCAGCACAGCGCCAGCACCCCCGCCAGCAGATATCCGAGCCGGAACACGTGCCTCCGCTCGACGGCCGCCTCGACTTCCACCCCGGCAAGGTCGGCTGCCGCCCGCCGCTGCACCGTGTCGTACACCACCGGCTGCAACTCGTGCCGATGTTCCCGCAGCAGCAGGAAGTTGATGAGGCTGTTCTTCCCCCCGGGCCGGCCCCGTTCCAACGCCTGGGCCGCGAACAGTGGGTGGATGCGGTACACCAGTGCCGGGACGACCGCCCGGGCCAGGTACACGCCGGCGCCGACCAGCAGCAGGACCGCCGCCGTGGAACGGCCGAGGACACCGAGTCCTCCGGTGACCACCCAGTGGTCGAACACGGCCACGACAAGCAGATAGAGCAACCCCCCCACCGTCAGGCGCAGCAGGCCGGCAGCCAGATCGACGCCTCGCACGTGCCGCCGCGCCTGGCGCAATCGCTGATGGATGACTTCCTCGGCCGGACTTGGCGGCGCCAGGGGTGCCGCAGACCCCTGGGCCGTGGGGGGCGCCGTGCTGCTGGACATACCTGCCTCCTCTCTTCTGAAATCCATTATATACTAAGGTCGCCCGACCGCATAATCACGGTCCTTCGGATTTCGTCCGGTTCGGGAATGCAACAATACCACACACTTGGGCAGAACCGGATGCGCCGAAGGAACTGATGCGGATATGATGCTTCCTTTGGCGTCGCAATGATGGCACTTTCCATTTTCGGAGTGCGCCGGCTTGACGGCGCTTTTGAAAGCCGCGTCAAGCCGCCGCACTCCAAGGTAGTGAATTGCCAGCGGGTTGGGTATCTGCTAGGCTGGGGGTGGTTGGGGAACGGCTCACGTCGGATGATCGGGGCAACTGGACAGTTCCGTTGACCCATTTTGCACTGTTGTAAGGGGGTTATTATGCCGCATGAAGTAACGCTGATCCTGGGAGATGGGGTGGGGCCGGAACTGGCCGACGCCGCCCGCCGATGTGTCGACGCCACCGGGGTGGACATCCAATGGGACGAACAGGAGGCCGGCGTCGACGTGATGGAGCGCACCGGCACGCCCCTGCCCGACGCCCTGATGGAAAGCATCCGCCGCACCCGCTGCGCCTTGAAGGCCCCCATCACCACGCCGGTGGGCACGGGGTTTCGCAGCGTCAACGTATACTTGCGGCAGGAGTTCGGCCTGTTTGCCTGCATCCGGCCGAGCAAGTACTACCCCGGCGTACGCACGTTCTTCGCCGGCCACCCCATCGACCTGGTCATCGTTCGCGAGAACACCGAGGACCTGTACGCCGGCGTCGAGTTCGAGGCCGGGCAGTCGGCCACCGCCGAGCTGATCGGGCATATCAACCGGTTGGCGACCGACCGGCAGGTGAAGACCGAACTGGCCGAGACCGGCGTGTCGATCAAGCCGATCAGCGTCTCCGGCACGCGGCGCATCGTGCGTTGCGCCTTCGAATACGCCCGCGACCAAGGCCGACGCAAGGTCACGGCGGTGCACAAAGCGAACATCATGAAGTACACCGACGGGCTGTTCCTGCACACGGCCCGGGAGGTGGCTGAAGACTTCGCCCACCTGGACATCGAGTTCGAGGACCGCATTGTCGACAACATGTGCATGCAACTCCTCCAGAAGCCCGAACTATACGACGTGGTCGTGCTGCCGAACCTTTACGGCGACATTGTGAGCGACCTGGCGGCCGGCCTGGTGGGCGGGCTCGGGGTGGCGCCGGGAATGAACGTGGGCGAGTTCGGCGCCATTTTCGAGGCCACGCACGGCAGCGCTCCGAGGTACAAGGGCCAGAACAAGGTGAACCCGACGGCCCTGATCCTTTCCGGCATGCTCATGCTCCGCCACCTGGGCGAACAGGCCGCGGCCGACCGGCTTGAACGGGCCATCGCGGCCGTGATCGCCGAGGGAAAAGACGTTACCTACGATATGAAGGCCAACCGCGACGACCCGACGGCCGTGGGTACCCGCGAAATGGCCGACGCCATCTGCCGCAAGCTTATCGGCTGAGTGGCGAGCCTTAGGCGTCCGCGCAAGGGCCGCGGCTTTCCGGCAGGACTGCCCGGAAGGAAACCAGAAGGAAACCCGAGTCCATCCGTTCCGTTCGTACCATGCTGCCCAATTCCCCCCGATACCTGGTTCCATTCCACCGCAAGCGGGTCCCCCACTTCTTCACCGACGTGCTGGTGATTGGCGGCGGCCTGGCCGGCCTGCGCGCGGCGCTGGAAATCGACTCGACTATGTCGGTGCTGGTGACGACCAAGGAGGAACTCCACGAGTCGAACAGCGCGTACGCGCAGGGGGGCATCGCCGGCGTGATGGACCCCACCGACCGCTTCGAGGACCACGCGGCCGATACCCTTCGAGTAGGCGGTTCGCTTTGCGACCCCGAAGTGGTCGACAGCGTGGTGCGCGAAGCGCCGGTGCGCATCGAGGAACTCGTGCGCTGGGGCGCCCGCTTCGATCAGGGGGAAGGCGGCCTAGCCCTGGGCCGCGAGGGCGGCCACGGCCGCAATCGCATCGTCCACGCCCTGGGCGACTCGACCGGCAAGGAGATCGTGCGGGTGGTCACCGTGCAGGTGCGCAAGCGGGAGCACATCGACATTTGGGAGAACACGTTTACCATCGACCTGGTAACGCTCGACGGCGTCTGCCGCGGGGCGCTGGTCTGGAACCCCCAGCACGGCAAGACCATGGTTTGGGCCAAGCAAACCCTTTTGGCCACCGGTGGCGCGGGCCAACTCTACCGCGAAACGACCAACCCCCACGTGGCCACCGGCGACGGGATGGTCTTGGCGTACCGGGCCGGCGCCGCGCTGCGGGACCTGGAGTTCGTCCAATTTCACCCGACCGTGCTGTACATCGCCGGCGGAAGCCGGAGCCTCATCAGCGAGGCCACGCGCGGCGAAGGGGCCCATCTGGTCGACCGGCACGGTCACCGCTTCATGCCCGACTACGACCCCCGCGGCGAGCTGGCCCCCCGCGACGTAGTAAGCCGGGCGATCGTCGACCAGATGGAACGCACGCGGCACCCGAACGTCTACCTCGACCTGACGCACCTCGACCCGGAAAAGGTCCGCCGCCGCTTTCCCGGCATCGCCGCCATCTGCGCCGATTTCAACCTCGACATCACCCGCGATCGCATCCCCGTCCGGCCCGGCGCCCATTACATGATGGGCGGGATGCGGGTCGACCTGGCGGGCCGCACCACGCTGCCGGGACTCTGGGCGGCCGGCGAAGTGACCGCCAGCGGCCTGCACGGGGCGAACCGCCTGGCTTCGAACAGCCTGTTGGAGGCCCTGGTGTTCGGGTTCCGGGCGGGCCGGGGCGCCGGCGAGGCGGCCGCGCACATGAACGACTCCTACCAGGCCGCCCGGGCCGAAAGCCGGCGCGTCGAGCCGCCCAGCGAGATGCTCGACCTGCCCGACATCCGCAATTCGCTCACCAGCCTCATGTGGCGCGACGCCGGCGTGCGCCGCGATGCCGAAGGGCTCAACGACGCGGCCGAGAACATCGACGCTTGGTCGCAGTACGTGCTCGCCCGCCAGTTCAACGATCCCAGCGGCTGGGAGTTGCAGAACATGCTCATGCTCGGACGGCTGATCGTCGAGGCCGCCCGCGCCCGCCAGGAAACCCGCGGCGCCCACCTCCGCACCGACTTTCCCGAGACCGACGACGCCCACTGGCACCGGCACCTGGAGTTCCGGTGGGAAGGGTGAGCGAGGCGCTGCCAACCGCCCGGCTGCTGAGGAATTGAAGTGAGCAATACAGGCCCGGACAGGACGCCGCGATGGGAATGCTTCGGGCGCGCTCACGAATAACCCGTCTTTCGCGTAATGGGGTTGACGCAAAATGGGATGGCGGTGGCGCCGACTCGACTGGCCCTCCAGGCATGTGTGTCATATCACCACAGTTTTACCCGCCTTGCGGGCCGCAAATTGCTGCTCAATCCAGGTGTAGGTCTTGGCCAGGCCGTCGTGGAGCGGCGTGTCGGGTTCCCAGTCAAGGAGTTGTTTGATCTTCGTATTGTCGCTGTTCCGGCCGCGCACGCCCTTCGGGGCATCGAGCTTGTAGTGCCGCTTCAGCTTGACCTCGGCAATCTCTTCGACGAGGTCGACCAGCCGGTTGATCGTCACCAGTTCCGACGAGCCGAGGTTCAAGGGCTCCCGGATGTCGCTGTGGGTAATCATGTCGACTCCGCGCAGGCAGTCGTCGATGAACATGAAACTGCGGGTCTGCTCGCCATCTCCCCAGATCTCGATCTCGTTCGAGCCGGCGTCCTTGGCCTCGATGACCTTGCGGCAAATGGCCGCAGGCGCCTTTTCCCGTCCGCCGTCCCACGTGCCCCACGGCCCGTAGACGTTGTGGAATCGGGCCACCCGGGTTTCCAGCCGGTAGTCTTCCATGAAATGGTGGCACATCTGCTCGCTGAACAGCTTCTCCCAACCGTAGCCTTCCTCGGCCATTGCCGGGTAGGCATCTTCCTCCTTCAGCGCCGTAACGTTCACGTCCTGCTGCTTCTGGGTGTTGTACGCGCAGGCCGAGGAGGAGAAGAAATAGCGGCGCACCGTGCCGGCGTCCCTGGCCGCCAGGAGCATGTGGGTGTTGATCAGCACGGAGAGCATGCACGCGGCCTTGTTCAACTCGATGAAGCCCATGCCGCCCATGTCGGCGGCGAGGTTGTAGATCTGCGCCGCGCCTTCGCAAGCCCGATAGCAGTTCTCCCGGAGCTTCAGGTCGCAGTTGGCGAGATTCTCCACCCCGTCGTGCCTCTGATACCACTGGTCGAGGGGTTTGATGTCGACCGCCCGCAGGCGAGCGAAACCGCGCTCGCGCAAGGATCGGACGAGCGATCCGCCGATGAATCCTCCGGCACCGGTCACTACAAGCAGGTCGTTTTGGTTCATTGTAATGCCTTCCATTGTTTGAGATTGTAAAGAAGGGAGCCACTGAGTAGGAACTGTTTTGCGCCATCTTGCCCGGAGCAGCTAAAGGGTCGGGTCGCATTAGTTGCGATGTCCTCTTGCGTTGCAGCGGCATGTATTGACGTCGCCCACGATAGGCGAAGCATCATCGCGTTCGGCTGTTTAGGCGGTGTAAAACAATAAACTACCGGGAACTTCAAGCGTGGGATAGGCTTCCAGCCTGTCTTTTCCGGCGACAGGCTGGAAGCCTATCCCACGCAATTCGGTAGGTTATTGGGTTAC
>PWXP01000522.1 GCA_003561895.1 Planctomycetaceae bacterium
CGCAGGCGGCCGAGTTTCAGCAGCGCGCCGTTCTCGTCGTAGCACCCGGCGCGCGCCAGGTAGATCAGCAGTTCGCCGTCTTCCACCCACACGTTCAAGCCCATATCGTGCCCGCCGACGGGCATCGACTCGCTCGAGTTCGCGCTGGGCGTGGTCCAAGCGACGTTGTAGGCGTCGAGCCAGGCAAGGTCGTCCGCCCGTGCGACGCCGGTCCAGCACAAGGTCAGTAGGGTTGCAAGGATCGTTCGCTTCATCATGGTTCGTTCTCCTGAGGTTTCTGGGGTTGCAACCGTTCACGAGGCGGCGGAGGCCGTCCTTTTCTGCTGGATGCGAAGGGGACGGTATCGTCCCGCGAGCGGTTACCGGGTGTTAAGGTCTAGCCTCCTCTTCCTCGACCGGGTGCATCCTGCAGTTTCCAGCCTCTCAGCCGGCCGCAATTGTGCAACTCGACGGCCCTCGGGTGGATGACACCGATCAGGTCGGCCAAGTCATAATATTTGAGTGCAAACGGTACGACGTATGGAAATTGATACTCGCTCAACGGCGATGCGAGTACGTCGACGAAGGACCCGATCGAATCCTTGACGACCACCTTGCGGCACCGAGCGTCGAACGCGGCGGCATGGAGCACCGCTGGGCCTGCCTGCCCAATCCCAACCAGGGTGATGTCGTCCCCGTTGACATTGCGCGTGCCGCTGAGCACCGCCAGCGCCGCTAAGACGTCTTCGGTGCGTTGTCCGATAAGGCACTGCCCGGTAAACAGCGACGGGATGGCGGTTCTCCGCTGGTCCTCGAAACGGAGCGGTCTGCGATCCGCCAATTCGCCAATACCACGGACGTCAATGGTCAATACGATACGCCCTTCGTTCACCAACCCGGCGATGCGCCCTTCCGCCCCGGCCTCGCGACCCTTGCCCCGCCCATCCACGTAGAGCGTTGCGGGCGTTTCCCCGGTGGCCGCTTCCGGCACGAAGACCAGTCCGGGCACGGGCAGTCCATGTTCGTGACGGATAATCACCTTCTCGATCCGATAGCCGTCCCGCTCCACGGTTCCCCTGTGTTCCATCTCCGGCTCCTTGGTAAACCGCCTCAACCCGATCAACCGGGCGACCTTTTCCAGACACTCGCTCTCGCTGTGTTCCTTCCAGAACGCTTCGCGCCTGCCGGCCAGTTCGACGCCTCGCTGCATATTCAGGTCGGCCGTGGTGAGCGCATCGTCCCAGTGGGTCGCCGCGTATCCCGTACCGGTTACCAACAGGTCCCTCTCGGTTTGCACGGCAAGCTCCGGCTCCTCCACGGGGGTGTCGTCGCCGGAGAGCCAGCGCCGCATCCACCACACCATCTTCTCACGCAGGGGCTTGTGAAAACCATGACGGCCGGGCGAAGTGAACAACTCCACCTTCTGGGGCACTCCCAGCGCTTCATAGACTTGCCTCGATTCCCTGAATGCCGCGCGCGTGGCACGAACGTCGAAGATTTGATCGCTTTCCGCGTGCAAAATAATCACCGGGTTCGGAGCAAACATGGTGATGTAATCGGCATGCTCCGGGACCCACCGGCCTGCAAAGGGGAGGTACTGACAGGAATCAGCCGGCCCCCTATGATGGAATTTTCGCTGCTCGGTCATGATGTAACCGGCCGGTGCGGCAGCGGCAATCCTGTCATCCAGCGCCATAAGAAACGTGGTCTGCGTTCCGCCGCCGGAGTTTCCGGCGACACCGATTCGGGAACCATCGACTTCCTCGCGACTGAGGAGATAGTCGATGCCGCGGACGTTATCCCACGCCATGTAGCCGACCATCGTCCTGCCGACCAACAGGGAGTTGGTGTCGATGAGACTGTGTTTGATGCCATCCCGGTTTCTTATCTTGTTCCCGGAAGCATCCAGGAATTGAAACCGTTCGGCCTGGCCGATCGGGTCGACCACCAGGGCGACGATCCCGTTGCGGGCCAGCAATATGGCCGCTTGCTGATAGGTGACGGCGGCTTTACCGCTCATGGAGTGCCCGCAAGCGACAAGCACGGCGGGATAGGGGGGGCTGCCTGCCGCCGGGACGTAAAGATTGGCCGTAACATAAAAGCCGGGCCTGCTTTGGTAGGCGACTTTTTCAATCGTATAATGGCCCGCGTCGATGGTGCCTGCCACCGAAGCTTCCAAGGGCGTCTTGTCGCTCGGAAGGTCCCCGAGGATGTTCCGGTAGTGCTGCTTTAGCTGGCGCTGCCGCTCGTTTAGCTGACGCTCCGCGTCGTCAGCGGCAAGGATGCGCTTAATCTCTTGGGTGCGGGCCTCGAATTGCCGATCGGCCAGCGTGAGTAAGTACCCGTAAAAATCCGGCGGATGCTCAAGCACGCCTAAGTCCCTGGCGGCTGCCGGTTGCAGGGCCAGGGCGGCCGCCATCGCAAACAGGACCCCCGGACCGCAACGGGTGCGCGCCGGTTCACGCAGCGCCGGAAGGGACAACAGGGATCGGATGGTGTTCATGGTTATCCACCTCATTGCGTTGTAACCGTTCACGGGTCTCCGGAACGCCCCGAGAACGTCGCCCCGAAACGGCATGTTTGTAACACGTGGGAATCGGACTGGTCAAGGTTCTCGAACGGCCCGATTCTCCGGGGAAGGCCGGGCGGAATGCCAAAGTGTTCTACCGTACAGTAGAACCAACTCCAAGGCGCCATCCGGTCCGTCACTGCTCCGCCACTGGCCCGTACACCTCGA
>PWXP01000627.1 GCA_003561895.1 Planctomycetaceae bacterium
ATACTCGCCGCGTGCCGTTTTTGCGCTTTTGTAGGATGGACATTCTTGTCCGTCTTCGCTATGACGGGCTCGAAAGCCCATCCTACGGAAATGCGCAGTTTTAGCCCGCGGCGAGTATAACATGCCCGGTACGCTGGAGGCGTATTACCAGGAGGCGGGCCGGGCCGGCCGCGACGGCAAGCCCTCCCGCTGCACGCTCTTCTATCAGGCCTCCGCTCATTCGTGGCAACCGGGGCATTATGCCACCCCCTCGACGTGTCGCGTTTCGACGGTCAAGGGCATTGCTCGCTCCGAGGGCATTCCCCCATGACACCCCATCGGCCGCCGATCAACAAAGATTGCTGCTCGACCCGCGCCGGGCGCTATGGCGACGTCAGCCCCTCGTCGGCCGCGGGCGCGTCTTCGTACACGGCGGCCTGGTCGATGCCGTCGCCGTTGAAGTCGCCGACGACGGGCCGGTGGTGCGGCCCGCCCAATTCGAACACCTTGTCGTGCGCGTCGAGCCGGAAGTTGCCGTTGGAGTCGAGGTGCCACGTGCCGTCGCGGTACACGCCCAGGTTGTCGATGCCGTCGCCGTTCCAGTCGCCCACCACGGGCACGTCGCCGGGTTTGCCGAAGTTGACCTTCTTGTCGTGCTCGCTCCAGCGGCCGTCGCCGTCGACGTCGAGGTACCAGGTGCCGCCGCGGAACACGCCGATGGTGGCCACGCCGTCGCCGTTCCAATCGCCCACCACGGCCCGGTCGCCCTCGGCGCCGAACCGGAATACGTGGTCGATCACGTCGCTCCGCATGTTGCCGCGCTCGGTGCGCTGCATGGTGCGGTGGCCGACGGCGGCGTCGGCCAGTTCGGGCGGGATGTTCTTGAAGCGGCCATCGGCGGGGTTCAAGGCCCCCGGCAGGCCCGGCTTCGCGTCGATGGCCCTGGCGTCGCCCAGCCAGGCGGGGCCGAAGATGCCGATGTCGGTCTTGCCGTCGCCGTCCCAATCGCCGGCCACGGGCTGGTCGCCGCGGTCGCCCAGCTTGACCCACAGGTCGTCCTCATCCCAAACGCCGTTGCCGTTCAGATCGATGAACCAGACCCCGTCGCGGAAGACGGCCACCTGAGCGCGGCCGTCTCCATTGAAATCGCCGGCCAGGGGAATGCCGCCGGGTACGCCGAACGTAGCCAGGTGCGAGGTGGTCCCGTCGGGGTTGCGCACGGTGAATACACCCTGGTCCACCGGCGAACCGGTCCACGTGACCGGATCGAACAAGGTGGTGCGCCCGCTGTAGTTGAACTGGCTGCCACCGCCCTCGTGGCGCGGCATACCGGCGTTGATGATGCTCAGGTGCCAGGTCCAGCCGACCGGCGTACCCGACCCGCCGAACATCAGCGGCTGAATGATGGGCCGGTACACCGGGGGCGCGGCCCTGACCGGCGGCGCCCAGGCGAGCGGCACCGGATGCTCCGGGGGCGCCGGCGGATCGGAAGGCGGCCGGTGCAGGGGGGGGACCACCGGGGGCGGCGGCGGGGGCGGGGGCGGCGGTGGCGGCGGGCTTGGGGGCAGCCGCTCGACCACCACCTCGCTGAAGTTGTACCCGACCGCTCGGTCGCCCGACCCCACCTGGATCCGCGCAATCATGTCCGTCGTAATCTCGCCGGTGAACAGCCCGAGCTTCATCGGGTCGATCGGGTCGCCCGGATTGTTGGCAATGCCCCCGTGGCTGCCCGGCGTGTCGATGCCGTCGACGTATCCTTCCGGATGCTCTTGATAGATGGTGTACACCCCGGGGCGCAGTCCGGTAAACTCGTAATAGCCATCGGCGTCGGTGACAGCCGTGATGGGGTTTCCCTCGGCGTCGTACATCTGCTGCCCGATGGCGTTGGCCAGCCGGAGTATGACGCCGGCGATGGGCTCATCGCCGGGGGCGAAGGTGCCGTCGCGGACCTTGTGGACGGCGGGCTTGGGCTCGTTGTGCGAAAGCGCGATGGCCGGGCCGTCCTGAAAGACGTAGCCGGAAATACTGTTGGACAGCAGTTCCATAAAATTGTAGTCGATGGCATCCGTGCCGGACCCCAACTCGGCGCCGACGATCACGTCGGGCGCGGCCAGCGTGCCGCCCGCGCTGCCCGGGTGCGTTTGCCCCTGGAAGTACCCTTCCGGCTGAATCTGCTCGACGCCATAGATACCGGGCCGCAAGTTGCTGAAGTCGTACTCGCCCGCGACGTCGGTGGTCGTCTGCGCGATTCGTTCGCCCGACGCGTCGAGCAGGTACATGGTTACCCCTTCCAGGAGCGGTTCGCCGGGGTCCAACTTCCAATTCATGTTCAGTTCGCCCCAGACGCGTCCGCTGATGCTGGCCGGCTCCAATTCGCCGAAGTTGTACTCGACCGCCTGCGCGCCGGGCGGGAGGGCGATGTCGCGGATCAGGTCGCTGGGGTCCATGGCCACCCCGCCGTGGCTGCCGGCCGAGTCGATGCCGTCGAAATAGCCGTCCGGCTGCGTCTGCGCGACGCTGTACATGCCCGGATAAAGCTGGTCGAACTCGTAAAAGCCGGCCGCGTCGGTAACGGTGGTCCGGCCGGTGGACGTTCCGTCGGCTTCAAGCAGCGTCAGCTTCACGCCGCCGATGCCCCGCTCGCCTGGGTCCCGGACTCCATCGTTGTTCGCATCAACGTAGACCCAGCCGGAGAGGCTGGCCGGCGCCAGTTCGCCGAAGTTGTACTCGAGGGCGGTGGTGCCGGAAACGATGGGAATTCCGGCCATCAGGTCCGATTCGACGAGGTACCCGCCGGCGCTGCCCACCTGGTCGGAGCCGTCGAGGTATCCGTCGGGCTGGATTTGGTGAAGCCCGTACGTGCCCGGCAGCAAGTCCTCGAAACGATATTCCCCCTGCTCATCGGTCGTGGTGGTGGCGATGACGCCGCCCTGCTCATCGAGCAGATGGATGGTCACGCCGGGCAGGGGCGGTTCGCCCGGATCGTAAACGTGATTGACGTTCATGTCGAGGTAGACGCGGCCGCTGATGATCGACGGGCGGACCTCGGCAAAGTCGTTGCCGACGCTGTCCTCGCCGCCGAGCAGCGCGATGTCGCTGAGGATGTCGACGGTGGTCACCATGCCGCGGACCTCGCCGCCGACGGTGCCGGCCCGGGCGCCCACGCTCAGCCATCCCTCCGGCTGGGTTTGGACGATGCGGTAGGTGTCGGGCAGGAGGTCGTCGAAGCGGTAGTCGCCGTAGGCATCGGTGACCGTGGTGAGGCCGGTCGCCTCGTAGCCGAAGTCGCGGAGCACGTACAGCGACAGTTCGACGCCCTCGATGCCCTGCTCGCCCTCGTCGCGGAGGTTGTTCAGATTGCCGTCCTCGAACACCGTTCCCGCCATGCTGACCGGCAGCGGGGTCTGCTCGACCGAGAAGAACACGCCCGCAGTATGAATCGGGTGCGGCGTATCGAGCGGCGGGCTGTAGCTTTCCGGGGGCAGGTCGAGTCCCGACTCCTGGTGCGCGGCTTCGAACTTGTCATAGAACGTGCCGGTTTCTCCGGCCGTATAATAGTGCGGCGCGGCGAACGTGGCCGAGAGCAACGAGCCCTCGAACTCGGCGCCTTCGACCCCCGCCGAGGGGAGCGCGCCCCCCTCGTCGACGTCGATGCTGAACACCAGCCGGTCGCCGGCGTGGAAGCCGGTGAATAGAATGGTCAACAGCGTGCTGCCGTCTTCCACGTCAAACTCGACCGACCCGATCCCCTCGTTGCGGACGACCTCCGGCGGCGCGTAGCCGTACACGCCCGGGCCGCCGGGCGCCGTGTCGAAGAAGGGGACGCCGTATTCGCCGATACCCAACCCGTCCGGGTCCGTGTCGATGACCAACTCGGTCAGTTCCGTGCCCGGCGCGCCGCCGGAGAAGGTGATTTCGAACAGATTGCCCTCTTCGCCCATCGCGGTGTCGTTCTCGAAGTACACCATGCCCGCCTGGAGGGGCAAGACGTCGGCGCTGAGCAGGCAGCGCGGCTCCATCTGCTCGAACCGGCAGGTGCGCCAGCGCGGAATGGAGCCCTTCGAGCGGGCCGGGGAACCAGGTCGCTTCGTTTGCCGAGCCACGACAACCTCCATGCTGCGGGAAAAATGATTCGCAATCGTTCGCAGGGGACGGTCCCAGTTTTCGCGGCCCACGGTCGATTTGGACGATCGCGGAACCGCTAGAGCCGCGAAGATGGGACCGTCTCCTTCCTGTGTGTGCGCCGGGGCGTTTTCTTTCCGGGCTAGGGCTGCACGTTCCAAAATCGGACCGTGCAATCGAACCCCCCCGATACCAGCGTTCCGCTTTCCGGCTCGTAGGCCAGGGCGGCGACGGAGCCGGTGTGCCCGGCCAACTCAACCGCCGGGCTCTGCGAGGCAAGGTCCCAAACTTCAATGACGTTGGTGCTGCGGCCCACGGCCAAGCGGCCGGGACCGCAGAAAGCTATTGCCATAACGCGTCCGGGGCGTGCGGGGAGTTCCGCCGCTATCGCACCGGAAACCGGATTCCACAACCGCACCACGCCGTCGTCGCCCCCGGCGGCGAGCAGGGAACCGTCTTCCGCGTATTCCAAGGCGCGTATTCGGCGCGCGCCGCCCGGAAGATCGTGCCATACCGTCCCGTCGTCGGCGTGCCAGACGCGGACCGTACCGTTCCGCCCGGCCGCCGCCAATTGCGTTCCGTCCGGCGAGAAGGCCACGCCGTGGACGTCGCCGCCGGCCGCCGGTAACTCGCGCTCCATTCGGCCCGACTCGACCTCGAACAGCCGCACGTGCTCTTCGAATCCCGCGACGGCCAATCGCCGGCCGTCCGGCGAGAAGCTCAGCGCACGGATGCCAACGGTTGTTCCCGGCAGTACGGTGGGCGTGCGTCCGTCGGGCATATCCCACAAGCGAACCCGCCGGTCATCGCCGGCGGTGGCCAAAATGTCGCCGGTCGGGTGGAAGGCGACAGCGCGGACCCAATCGGCATGGTTGCCCAACTCGTCCACCAGCATAACGGCGCGACCGTCGGTCGCGCCGTTGGAATCGCCGCGGCCGGTCGCGCTCCAAATGCGCACCTGGTGGTCGTCGCCCGCGGTGGCCAGGTATCGCCCGTCTGGGCTGCAGGCCACACTGGAAACGACCGGTGGTGTTTCCGCGGCGCCGGTGTGGTCGAACGTGATCGTTTGTCGGGGTTTCTGGGAGGCCCATTCCCGGGCGAAACTGCCCGGGGTAACCACCGCGATGACGCAGAATGTCACCGCTGCGACAGCTTCCGTTGTTTTCAACATGCGTACCGCCTTCGGGTCGAGGTCGCGGCGCCGATGCGCCGGTGGCGCGCCAGTCCGTTATTTACTTTATCGGTCGGCCGACCCCATAGGCGTGTAGGAACTTTCCACAATATGCCGATGCGATGGGTTTTGCCGAGCGCGAAGCGTTCATTCGTGTGGAACCAACATGAATGGTCGGTACTTTTCGGCGGAAAGGTGGAGAGGCGGCGGCGACTTTGCCGATAATGCCGTCACTGCCGCCTGCCCGCGTGCCGCGCGACGGGTTCAACGGCGGATGATGGGAAAAACAGGGCGGGGGGGCGGTTTCGGGCGTGAAACCCAAGCGATGCTTCGATACGCACTTCCGCTGACGCTGCTGATGATGGGCGGATGCCAATTCCTGCCGGAGGTCGCCCATCAACCGACGATCTACAACCCCTTCCCCCAGCTTGCCAAGGTTGCCGTCGTCCCTTTCTTTAATATGACCGACGAACCCACCCTTGACGGCGAGCGGGTAGCCTGGGCGTATTTCACCGAGCTTCAATCGGTGCCCGGCTTCGAGGTCGTGCCGGTAGCGACGGTTCAGGAGGTCATTCGGCGCAACCGGCTGCAACTGTCCAGCGCCGCCGAGGTGCGCCACTTGGCGCAGTTGCTCGAGGTCGACGCGGTGGTCGTGGGCGCCGTGACCGACTACACGCCGTATTACCCCCCGCGGTTCGGCCTGCAAGTGCGGTGGTATGCGGCCCATCCATGTTTCCATCCGATTCCGCCGGGCTATGGGTTACCGTGGGGGACCCCCGGCGAGCAGCATATCCCCGCCCCGTTGCTATTCGAGACCGAGATGGCACTGGCCAAGACGCAAATAAAGGAGCAGACACCGGCGTATGAGCCGGCGGCCAAGCCCCCTGTTTCCCTCCCGCCGGCGGAGCCGGACGCCCGGCCCGGCTCGGAAACCGAGCCCCCGCGTACGGAGAGCGGGGGGCGGCATCTGGCGTACGACCGGTCGGCCGCCGAAGCTTGGCCGCGGCCGACCGGTCCGGAGCAGCCCCCCTCGTGCCCCGTCCCAAGCAGCGAGCCGGTGCTCCAGCACACGGCAGTGTACGTGGGTAACGACCCGGACGTTACCGAGGCGTTGGCCAACTACTTCTACTTCCGGAATGACCGCCGCTTTGGGGGGTGGCAGGGCTACCTGCAGCGCAGCGACGACTTTATCCGATTCTGCAGCCACATGCATATCTCCGAGATGCTCAGCGCGCGGGGCGGGGCCGGCGAAACGCGAGTGGTGTGGCGCTGGCCATCGGACCGATAACACCAAGGGGGCCGCTCGCCAGCATGACGACCGGCAGGCCGCCGTCCACCCAACCGCCTCGATGCCACTGTTAGGAGGAAGCCGGCTGTGAGTCAGGACATCAACGTGCTAGCACTGGTCAAAGGTTCGGAACGCTACGTATTCTTGTACGACGACACGAGCCGCGCCGAAACGCTCCGCATGCTGGGCCGCTACGCCTCGAATCCGGAACTGAGCTTTACCTGGTACGACGCGGCCGTCCTGAGTCAGAAAATCCGACAGGAAAGCCACGAGTACGCTAACCCCTCCCGCTTCCACATCCCCCTGCACACCGACACGGACGATGCGCACGGCCATTGACCGGTTCTTGCAGTACCTGCGGGTGGAGCGGAATGCGTCGGACCTGACCATCAAGAGCTATCGCGAGGACCTGACCGCCCTGTGCGATTACCTGGGCGAGGCGGCAGGCGGGACGCCGCCGGAGCCCGGTGCCGTGAGCGTGCTCGACCTGCGCGGCTACGTGGCGGCGTTGGGCGAAGCCGGCTATGCCTCCTCGACCATGGCCCGGCGGCTGGCCTCCCTGCGCAGCTTTTTCAAGTTCGGCCAACGCGAAGGCTGGGCGGCCACGAACCCGGCCAAACCGCTCCGCAACCCGCGAAAGAGCCGCACCCTCCCCCATTTTCTCTCGGCCGAACAGATCGGCCGCCTGCTGGCGGCGCCTCCCGCCGGCGGTCGGCAAGGACTGCGCGATCGCGCGATCCTCGAAACCATGTATTCGGCCGGCTTGCGCGTGAGCGAATTGGTCGGGCTCGACGACGGCGACCTGGACTTCGACGCCGGGGTGTTGCGCGTACGCGGCAAGGGGCGCCGCGAGCGGCTGGCCCCGGTCGGCTCCTATGCCGCCGACGCGGTGAAGCAGTGGCGGGCCGTCCGCCGCCTCCACCCCCACGAACCCGACGGACCGGACGCCCCGCTGTTCGTCAACAAGTTCGGCCGCCGCCTGACCACCCGCAGCGTGGCACGCATGTTGGAAAAGTACCTCAAGCAGGCCGGGCTCGATACGCGCACCACGCCCCACTCGCTGCGCCACAGTTTCGCCACCCACCTGCTCGACCGCGGCGCCGACATTCGCAGCGTGCAGGAGTTGCTCGGGCACAAGAGCCTCATCACCACGCAGATCTACACCCACATCAGCACCGCCGCGCTCCGGAAGGTGTACGAGCAGGCCCACCCCCGCGCGCGGTAATCGCGTAACCCCCATAAAGCCGCGACCGTTGGTCGCGCCTCCCACGTGCGCGCGTCACGCCAACAACAGTTCGTACCCAACGGCGAGGATGGCCACGTCGACCAGCAGGTGGCTGATCCAGGGCCCGAGCAGTGAGCCGGTGCGCTCGTAGAGCCAGGCCCAGTACGCGCCGCCGGCGGCAACCGCCGCGACCCCAAGCCACGTCAGGGCCGATGCCCACCCGAAGAACTGGGCCAGCACCAGCACATGATGGGCGGCGAACGCCAGGCTCGACAGTATGATGGACGGCCACAGCGGCAACCGCCGCCGCATCTGACCGAACACGAACCAGCGATAATAGTACTCTTCCAGCAGCGAGTGGACCACGGAGAGGAACGCCGCAAAGGCGAGGTATCGGGCCGGGCTGTCGAGGCCCATGCCCACAAGTTTCTCGCGCATGGCCAGGGCCGGCTCGTCGAACGTACCGGCAGGGCCGAGCCACGCATGGTAAACCAGCAGCATGGCGGCCAGCACCAGCATGCCGGACGCTGCGCCGGCGCCCAGGCCGGCGCGCCATTGACGTCCCATCCGCGGCCGGCTTTGCTGGACGGCCAGCACCCACGCGACGGGGAAAGTGAATTGCACGAGCTTGCCCACCGCCCAAGCCGCCTGCTGCACCCACGTCGGCTGCTCCGACAGACCGATGAAATACACGGCGGTGACCGCCGTGGGCAGCAGGGCGGCGAAGACTACGGCCGCCGCGTCGAGCCGGGGAGGTACGTTGAAGGGGGAGTCGCTGGTTGTTTTCATTCGGGTTCACGGACGTGCTCGGGGAAAGAATAGGGGCGGATCGGACGAATCCGGCGGATCCGACGAATCCGGCGGATCGGACGAATCCGGCGGATCGGACCGATTCCGCTGGCGTACCCTACTCCGGCCGCGTCATCGCGGCAAAGGGCGTGCCTACCTGGGTGTATCCACGTGGATTTTATCACGCGGGCGGCCCCAGCCTGCCGTGCTGGACCCCTGCCCATGCCGCCGTAGGGGGGTGGCATCGGGCAAAAAATCGTCAAAAACAGTGCAACCGGCAGAATCAGACTGCCGATATGACTGACGGAGGTATTCGGCCGTTCTTGCTGCGCCTTCGCGCGAGGGGGCATCGGCAAGCGGCCCTGCCTACCCGGTAGCCCGTTTGTGCGGCTTGTGCAACCCCGGGCCGCCGCCGTTCGGCCGGCGGCCGAACGCCAAGTCAGTCAGGAGCATCATCCATGCAAGTGAAAGTCTACGTACCACGAATCATCGAGGTTCCCAGCGAGTATCTGCCTGCCTTGGCCAAGCGAGCCGCCGATAGCCTCGGCGACCGCGCAAGCGAGGTTTCCGCCACGCGGGGGCACCTGGTCCGCCAAGCCGTCCAGGACGGGCTTCTGCGGGAGTTTGACGAGCTGATCGGCGAAGACGGAACGGTCGACATGGTCTGCGACCCCGGCATGGAAATCCCGCTGGAATTGGAGAACAAAACCCTCAGCTTGACCGAGCTGCTTGAGACCTTGCAGTACAAGCGCGGTTGGGGCGAAGTGAAGGCCGCCGACGCCGCCTAGCATCTTCCCCGCGCTGTCCCCGGCACGCGCCCCGGCCATCCACGATGATTTTTTCCAAAAAAGTCAACCACGATCCTGCGCCGAAGAAGGCCGAGCCCAGCCGGCAGCCGTTGCCGGCGGAGGACGGCGAGGAACCACTGCCGGAGGCGTGGCGCGTGGTCCTCGAAGACGGGTCGACGAGCGACGACCTTTCGAACCGCCATGCAGACGGGGCGGGCCGGAAACTGCTGGCCGAGATGACCGAGGCGATTACCGGCCGCGCAGCCCGGAAAGCAGGCACCGCTCGCCCTCGCACCGCGGCCATGCCGTCGGCGCCGCGGCAGCCCTTGCATGCTCTCGACCACTCGCTTCAGCACGAACCAACCGCCCCGGGCGGGCCGGGTTCCGGAGGCGACCGCTGCGCCGCGAAGCACTCCGCCGCGGAACCTGTACATCGCCCCCTAAAGCTCAGTGCACGCCGCCGGCCCGGCCCGGATGACGCACCCGAGGTCCTTTCGGCCCAAGGCGGCTCCGCCTGCCGCGACCTCGACGCCCGGCTCGCGCGCGTGATCGACCTCTGGCCGCGTCTGCCCCGTGGCATTCAGGCGGCCATTCTCGCCCTGGTCGAGGCCGAGGCGGCCGAAGCCTTGTAACTGGCCGCCGGTAGCGGCCGCCCTTGCCGTTCTCTTGCGGGTAGGACCGACTTCACGCTTCGTATTCCTGCGAAGCGATCAATTCCTGCGAAGCGATCAATTCCTGCAATCGAACGGCCAGTTCCGGCCGGAGGCGCTCGCACCAGGAGGCGTCGATGAGGCCCACGCCAAGCAGGTCGAGCAGGTGAACGCGGTCTTTCAGCCGGAACGAGGTCAGTTTCATCGTAACGAGCGCTTCCAGGGTTGCCACGGTGAAGCCCGGGCCCACCTCCGAATCGGTCACGTCCGGCGCCGGAAGGAGATAGTCGGGCCGCACGCGCTCGCCTGCAAAAACACTCGCCTGCAAAAACAGTAGCCTGCAAAAACAGTAGCCGTTCACGGGTCGGAAATCGTCCCGGTGCTCGGCCGCGGCAGGAAATTAGCCGCAACGCGCTAGCGTCCGGTTCTTGTTTCAAGCCAAGCGAACCGGGGCTAGCGCCTTGCGGCTGAT
>PWXP01000157.1 GCA_003561895.1 Planctomycetaceae bacterium
CACACGTTCAGACGGGGTTGGGTTCACGCTGCTGGCGTGGCTGGAAACGCCCATCGTTGCCGCAGAACTCCGGGGCCCGAAAGGGGCCAGCCGCCGATCCGTGGCGCCCCAGCCTTCCCATAACTCCCTATTTTGGTGCCCGTCACGTTTCCGCTCGCGGCCCCGACGTACGTATCCGCCGGGTCGGCACCTTGACCTGCCGGGAGCACCGTCCTAAACTAATAGTGCAGTAGCCAAAAGTCGCTTGGGCCGGCGCTACACCGACGGCTTTCCCCAGTTTCTCGGGTGCGGGGCACGTATGAAGTTCAGTGAATTGGTACGGCTGCTCGAGGAGAACGACTTCCGAATGGTCAAAGAAAAGGGGCTCTATTCGGTACTATGGCAAGCTCGGCTGGCCACGGCTGGTCCGCGTCGACTTTCACGGTTCGAAAGAAGTTCCAACAGGCACATGCCACGCCATCCTCAAAGCTGCCGGCCTCAAATAGCAGGACGAAGAGAATGATTGAACTGCCCTACTCCCTCATCATCGAGGCGACTGAGGAACCGGATTATTTCGGGTTCTTTTCGCCTGATCTCGTCGGCTTTACCGGTATCGGGCACTCCGTCGAAGACTGCCTGTATAAGGCCAAGTGGGGAATGAAGGAGCACGTCGAATTGCTCCGGGATCGCGGCCTGCCCATCCCCACGAGGAATCTGGAGCCGAAAATCGTCATCCAGAACACGAAGGAGTACAGTCCGGCTTGAGCCGATATTGGCAATCTGTTCGGCTCGTTCTGGCGCAGAATGTCGGTCAGTTCCTCGCGATCGGGCTTGGCCAGGACGAGCCACGAGGGCCAATGCCACGGCTGGTGCGGCCGGCGGACGTTCACGTCGAGGATCAGGAAGTGCAGCCAACTGGCGGTCACGTGGGGGTCGCCCACCCGGTGCGCCTGCCACGGCCGGGTAATGGTCAGGTCGTTGGCTTTCAGTTGGAACGCCGTCCCATCGACGCCGAAAGCGAGTCGCCCGCTTTCGTCGCCGATACGTCATATTCGAACCACACGCGGCGCGCGCCCGGCTCGACCACAAGCTTCGGCAACGACCGCCGGCCGGTCTGGTAGTCGGTCGGCATGTGGCTTTCCGGCGGCGGGCCGCCCATCGACGGGGGCACCTTCCAGCACTCGATCCGCACCACGTACGTGCCCGGCGCCAGCCCGTCGCCGGCCGCGAACGTGCCCACCGTGAACGACCCGTCCCGCCCGAACGGCGCCATGCCCGGATGATGCGTATGCCCTTGGGCCGGCTTCTCCGGCAGAAAGTAGATGGTTCCCTCGCCCGGCCATGCGCCGCCGTTATAGGTGACGCGTCCTCGGACGGGCACGGTCGGCGGGTAATCGCCCCGGCAACCGGCAGCGGCCAGCAGCGCGGCCATCAGCGCAACGCAGGCGGGACGTGCCGCGATTGTAGCAGGCCAACACCGTGTGCCGTGCGTCAAGGCGATCGCCATCCTTGCCCTGTCGGGCGCTTCACAGCAAACCACGCCGGAACGATCCATCATAATACTGCTCCGGGGTCCGTATCCTATCTCCAGCATAATTCGTTTGATCGAATGAAACTGCTTTACCCGTACGGCAGCGCACCGTGCACCGTGTGATAGTTATGCAAGGCGAGCCCGATCTGCTTGAGATTGTTCGTGCACTGCATCCGCCGGGCCGCCTCCCGCGCCGCCTGCACCGCCGGTAACAGCAGCGCGATGAGAATGCCGATGATGGCGATGACGACCAGAAGCTCGACCAGGGTAAACCCGATTTTAGATGGTGGGATGGTGGATATTGGATTTTGGATTGTTGGCAACCATGGGCCTATTCCTTGTACCCGGGCAGCGATTATCGCCGCTTTCCCTCTCCGTGCCCTTTGGAGTGCGGGAATTCATTCCCGCTTTCCTCCCCCACCGCTCGCCCTGCCCGCCGTCGTGGGGCGTTGTGTAGGGGCCAAAAAGCGGCGATAAATCGCCGCACTCCAAAGGACAATCTACCTCGCCCGGCGCCGCCGCGCGAACAGGCCGCAGGCCAGGGCCGAAAGCAGCAGGATGCCGGCGCCCGGCTCGGGGATGGTCGAGGCGTTGATGCTGTACCAGCGGTTCTCGGGAGGGACTGCGTCGGTGTAGGTATTGCCGAGTTGAATGCCGTCGAGGTCGCGAAACAGCCGCGCCTCCGGCCCACCCGCAAACTGGTGGAACTGCACCGAGCCGGCATTGCCCGAGGTGCCGTCGCCATAGTAAAAGCCGAATAGGGCGCCCGATTGATTCCGGCAGCGGCGACCGTGCTGAACCCCGATCCGGTATCCACCTGGATGTCGAACGTGTTGATCCCGCGGTTGGTCAGCCTGCTGCCTTGGGTGTAATTCCAGATGAGCAGTTGGTTCAGATCGACCGGGGAGTCAAAGCCAAAGGTGACGTGATCCACCGAGTTGACGCCCACGTCCACCCACTGGATGCTACTGCTGAAACCCAGAGCGTGGGTGGCCGTGGTGTAGTTGAAGTTTGGGTCGGTGACGGGAACGCTGAGGCCGCTACCGTCGATGATGTTCTCGATGACGGTGTTCCAATTGGGGTTCCCACCGCCCCACCCGGAACGAGCACTGGTGGTAACGCTGTTGGGCGTGATGACGATTGCTTGCGCTGACGTCGGGCCCAACCCCAGAAAAACGAGCCCGAGCAAGAAGAAAAG
>PWXP01000679.1 GCA_003561895.1 Planctomycetaceae bacterium
ATCTTCCGGAGCATCGGGCGCAAAGGTTGTTACGGGCGCTCGGCGAAGCGAGCCTCGAACTGACGAGTAACGACGCGGTGCTCAACAATTGCGGCGCCCAGGTTTGCGGGACCGGAATAACCGGGCGGAGTCTGGATTAAGTTGGCCGGAAGGGAACCCCGCCCCGTATCCCGCCTTTTCCCCCGCCGGGTAGATTCTATGTAGAACCCCGCCCGTTGTCTTGGTCTGGGCCGGGAGTTTGCGCGCGAAAAGGGAGGAACGAGATCCGTGTAGTGCGCGACCCTCGCCCCTCCCATAACAAGAAAGCTAGCCGTGAGTATCGAACTGCCTGCACTCACGACTGTACGCGAAGTTGAGGAACACAACCGTGCGGTACGCCGGCGGGGTTCCGGTCGTGTGTGTTATCGAAAGTGTTGCGCCCGCTGTGGCGCGGGTAAGCCGTTCGGATCCCATGACGTGCGTCCTCGGGGCTTACGGCTGGTCGACGGTTATACGGTGCCGTGCGTGACCGTGTGGTTGGCCCGCTGGCGGTGCCGCAAGTGCCGGTACGTCTTCACCGATTACCCCGACTTTCGTACTCCCCTATAAACGCTACGCCGGGCCGACCCTGCTGCATCTTTCCGCCAGCTATCTGAAGCACGACCGGCAGAGTTATCGCGAGACGGCCAGTCCCGGAGGCCGACCGAGGGTCTACCAAGGCCCGCCGGACGCGCCAGCCCGGGACGCGGGAGGGCTTTTCGGCCACACCACCCTATGGCGAATGCTGATCTGGTTGGGAGGCCAGTTGGCGGCCCTGGCCGAGGGGCGTCGGCTGATCCAGCAGCGTTGCCCGGATTCGACCTGCCATCGCTTTGTGGGGGCCGTCGCGCCGCAGAAGTTCCGCAGCCCGCAACGGGAGCGGCTGCTCCGCCAATCGCGTCAAATACTCCATCTTATCGGCGAGTGGGAGGGCGTTTTCCCGGAAAAGTTCTTCCCCCGTTTCGCAACGCGATCGGGCTTCGACTGAGGTAGCTTGGGACTCTGATACAGGTCACCTATTCCTGATAAGGAGTCCAACACGATGAGTCGTAACGATGAAGACTGGGCCGTCTTCTGGTGTTCGCTGCTGAGCCCCGTGCTTCTGGGGGAGATTCCCGAAGCGCAGCGCGAACGGTATTTCCGAGAACTCAGCCGCGAGGAACGTCGGCTGCCCAACGGGCAGTGGCGGCGTGTTTCGGTACGCACCCTCCGCCGGCAGTGGCGGCGATTGAAGGAGGGAGGCGTGCCGGGGTTGTACCGCCGCCGACGCGGCGATCGTGGAAAGGCGCGGAAGAAGCACGCCGACTTGCTGGCCCGCGCCGTCGCACTGAAGAAAGAGCAGCCCCACCGCTCGGACAGGGTCCTCAACCGGATCCTGAAGCGTGAGTTCGGCCGCACCGTTCCGCGGAGCACGCTCTACGAGCATCTGCGGCGCGAAGGCGCCACGCGGCGGAAGCTGGGAGCTTCCACGCAGAAGGTCCGTTGCCGCTGGACCCGGGACCAGCCGGGGGCGTTATGGGTGGGCGACTTCGAGCACGGCCCCCTGGTCGTCCAGCAGGGGGAGGCGATCCAAACGTACCTGTCCGCCTGGATCGATTGCCATAGCCGGTACATCGTCGAGGCCCGGTATTACGTCCGCGAGAACCTGGACATCCTGATCGATTCCCTGCTCCGCGCCTGGGGAAACCAAGGCGCCAGCCGCGAGTTGTACGTCGACAATGCCAAAGTCTACCACGCCAAGGCGCTGCAGTTGGCGTGCGCCCAACTGAACATCAAGCTGCTGCACCGGCCGCCGCGCGATCCGGCGCCGGGCGGACTGATCGAGCGATTCTTCCAGACCTGCCAGACGCAGTTCGAGGCCGAAGTCCGCGCCAGCGGGATTCTCACGTTGGATGAACTCAACCGCGCCCTGGCCGCCTGGCTGGAGGTCGCCTACCACCAGGAGGTGAACCGCGAAACGGGCCAGGCGCCACACGAGCGATACCACCGAGAACCACGCCTGATCCGGCAGGTCGACCTGGGCGTCGTGCTGACCTTTTTCCATCGTCGCGTACCCCGTACGGTGGACGTGGACCACTCCGACGTCCGCATCGACAACCTGCTGTTCGCCGTCGATCCGAAGTTGCGGGGTGAAAAGGTGATCGTCCAGTACGATCCGTTCTCCTCGCTTGAGGAAGTGCAACTGTACTCGCCGGCCGACGTCTATCTCGGCCGCGGCAGGCGGTACCAGCGTGAACGGGGCAGCCACCCGCAACCGGGGCCTGCCCCTGCTGCCGAGCCCATCACGCCCCATTATCTCGATGCCCTGCGCGCCGAACACGACGCCATGCACCAGCAGCGACGCCGCCAGGGCATCGACTACCGTTCGGCCCGGCAGCAAGCCACTTGGTCGCTGACCGGCTTCGCCGGCGCCCTGGCCCGCCTGTTGGGACGACGCGGCGGGCTGTCCGGCCTGACGGCCCACGAGATGGATATCCTGGCCGACTTCCACGCCCGGCATGACCGCCTCAATGAACGCCTGCTGCGGGAAGCCTTCTCACAGGCGGAATCCGCCACGATCCCCGAAATCCTGTTTCAACTTCAATCCCTACTTCACGAAAGGCACGACTGATGTATCTGGAACACTTCCAACTGAAGAGCCAACCCTTCTCCGAACACGCCGCGGCCTCCGCCTTGTGGCA
>PWXP01000384.1 GCA_003561895.1 Planctomycetaceae bacterium
GCGGTTGATAAGGAGGTTTAGTGTGGGAATGACTCGGAGGCGAACGGATAGCCACGAAGTAGCCCGCGACCGGACGCGCTGACGCCGGTATTTGATACTTTTGTCACGGACTACCAGCTCGACGCCACCGAGCGGTACGGGTAGCCCTATGTCTTGTACACGGGTAGAGGAAGGGGCCGCCGAACTTCGGCGTAAGTCGGTCTGTTCTGCTAATGAAAACATGGTACAATTCATTAGCGAAAAGGAATCCAAACATGCCACAACCCGTTGGAAAAGCGATACTTAGTCGCATTTATGGCCACAAGAGGGGCTGGATATTCACCCCAGATCATTTTCTGGACTTAGGGAGCTATCAAGCCGTGGCGCTGAGTCTGAAAGAGCTGTGCGATTCGGGGAGAATCCGGCGACTCGCCCGCGGCCTGTACGACTACCCTCGCCACCACCCCAAACTGGGGACCCTAACGCCGACACCCGACCAGATCGCCCAGGCACTGGCCTACAAGGACAGTTCGCGCCTCCAGCCCTCGGGGGCCTACGCGGCAAACCTGTTGGGGCTCAGCGAGCAGGTCCCCGCCCGGGCCGTCTTCCTGACCGACGCGACCGACCGGCGGATCACCGTCGGCCGGCAGGACATCATCCTGAAGCGAACCACGCCGAAGAACATGGCAACCGCCGGCCGGGTGAGTGGGCTGGTGATCCAGGCGCTGCGGTACCTGGGCAAAGACCATGTAGACCAAGCCGTGATCGACCAGTTGGCGCGCCGCCTCTCGGCCGACGATCGCCGCCAGTTGCTCCGCGACATCCGCTACGCCCCCGCCTGGATCGGCGCGATTTTCCGCCGCCTGGCCCCGGAGGACAAATAATATGCGGCCGATGTTCTTCACCGATCCACCACCGATGGACGAGATCCTCGCCCGTCTTCCCTCGCTGGAAGCCCAGATCAACGAAGCCAAGAGGTCGTGACCATGGCGTTGAATCCAATCGTCTACACCGACAGGGTGGTGCGCAGTTTTTTGAAGTACCAGTTGACCACCTATCCGCTGGCCGACCCGCGGCTGTATGACCAGATGCGGGAGCAATTGCAGCTCGATACGATCCGCCGGACGCCGCTGCTGCGCGGCCCGTACATCAGCCTGTCGCGCGGCTTCCGGCAAGGGGCGTCGGTCGAGCAGCTCATCGCCGACGGAGTGTTCCACCCTTACATGCCGCAGGTGATCCCGGCGGAAATCACGCACCTGTATGGCCACCAGGAGAAGGCTGTCCGGGCAGTGCATGAAGGCCGCACGACGCTCGTGTCGACCGGTACGGGCTCGGGGAAGACCGAGTGCTTCACCTATCCGGCCGTCAGCCGCTGCCTGGAACTGAGGGACGCCGGCGCCGCGGCGGGCATCGCGGCCGTGATCGTCTACCCGATGAACGCCCTGGCCGAGGACCAGCTTGAGCGGCTCCGCGGTGTGCTGGCGGGCACGGGCATTCCGTTCGGCATGTACGTGGGCAAAACGCCGGAGTACGAACGGGAGGTGAACGGGTACCGGATGCCCGCAGGCAGCTCGAACGCCGACTACCATGCCGTGCTGCGGCGATACCGCGAGCAGGGCCGGCCCGACGCCGTGCATCCGGCCGAGGAGGTCTGCTCGCGCGAGATTATGCGCACGCCCGGCCGCCAGCCGCGAATCCTGCTGACGAACGTCAAGCAGTTGGAACTTCTGCTGACCCGGCAGGTCGACGTCGAGCTATTCACCGACGCGCGGTTGGACTTCCTGGTGTTCGACGAGGCGCACACGTTCACGGGCATCAACGGCGCGGAGACGGCGTGCCTGATCCGGCGGCTGCGAAAGTACTGCGGCAGCGACGCCGAACGGACCACCTGCGTGGCAACCTCGGCGACAATCGTCGACGTGAACGACCCCGATGCCGCGCGGAAGTTCGCCTCGCGCTTCTTCGGCGTGCCGCCCGATTCGGTCGCCACCATCCACGAGGAGTACCAGCGGGACGAATGGAGGCGGGACCGCCACTGCCCGCCCGCGCCCGCGGCCGAGCCGGCCCAACTGCTTGCCCGCACGCTGGCCGCCGTCGATGCCGAGGAAGCCGAGCCGGCCGTGCGGACCGTCTACGCCGAGTTGACCGGCCAGGCGCTGCCCGAGGGCGACTGGAAGGAATCCCTGTTCGACGGGCTGCGAGGCAACGAGGTGGCGGCCCAGGTGCGCGTTTCGCTGCTGCGGCCCCGGGAACTCTACCTGCTGCTCGGCGAACTGGCAAAGGCCGTCGGCCGGGAGGTGACGGAGGAGGAGCTGCTCTGCTACCTCACCCTCGGCGCCGCGTCGTTGAAGGACGGCCGTCCTCTGTTGCGCCCGGTGGTCCACGGCTTCATCCGGGGCATCAGCGGGGGCGTCGTGACGTTCCCCGAGGGCGATGAGCCGAAGCTTTGGCTCAGCAGCGAAGATGAACTCCGGCGGGGTACGGACGACAAGGTGTGGCGCCCCCGCATATTCGCCTGCACGACCTGCGGGCAGCACTACTACGTGACTTTCCTGAAGGATTTTTCCTTCACCAAGGGGGAACCGGAGGGCGGGCAACTGGCCGAAGAAGGGCAGGCCTACTGGGAAGCCCTCGACCCGAACAACGGCGGCCGGCGGCTCGTGCTGATCGACCGGATGCTCAGCCAGGACGACGAGAGCGACTTGGAGGAGCGGCAGC
>PWXP01000178.1 GCA_003561895.1 Planctomycetaceae bacterium
CGGAGCGCTTGTGCCGGGCCACTTGCGGGAATGTCGCAAGGGCCACGGGGTATTCCCTTTGACGTAAAGGTGAGGGTCGTATCGACGGCCGTTTCCAAAAAGCGTGTTTTCCCACCTCTGCGACCGTGACCGGCGCTTCTCATTGAGAGCGAGTTCTGATAAAGTCGATTTATGGGGCGGTTTTGGCGCACAGGGGAGAACCGCAGAAGCGAGTTGCTCCCGAGTGCCAGTCGCGCCCTTCAAGCCGCGATCTAGAAAGCCGAAGGCACCTGAGATGAGTCCGCGTCGTCCACAAGTTGAAGAGGTCGAACTGCTGCTGCGGAACGCCGAGTTGCGCGATGAACTGGAGCGATACTTCGACGAGTCCATCAGTCGCGTCAACGTGCAGCACCTGACGCTTGCCGCCGAGAACGACTTCCTGGCCAGCATGCTGGCCTGGGAGCAGGCCCCCGTGCTGCCCATCTGCCGGTGGTTCGAACCGGAACTGCGCCCACCCCGCCCGGAATCGCTGGACGATGCCGACCTGCCCCCGATTCTTGGGGCGCTAATCCGCAAGCTGTACCAGAAACGGATTGTACTGGATTTCACCGGGCATCTGAGCGATCGCCAGCTTTACACCCTCATCTTTCGCGACATCCTCCCGGCCCGCGAGAAAAAAATGGACTGGCCGGCTACCTGGCTGCATTGGGACTGCACGGGTCCGACGGGCGATCCCGAGGTGTGGCTCCGCCATTATGCCACCGAGCAGGAGCGCGAAGAGTGGGCGGCAACCTACCGCCAGCCTTTGCCCCCCCCCGCCCCGTTGCCGTACCCCCGCGACCTGCCGACCGAGCCGGAGGCGTGATTGCCGGACGGGTCGCCAGGCGGGCGGCAACACGTATTGCGCAAACCGCCCACTCCACTCCTCATGCCTATCATCGCGCCGGGTCCGTTAATCGGATAATTCTGTAAATCCGGCTAAACCCGCAAAATCGTTTCGCCCGATATCGAAAGATGATGTTGTGTCGTTCCAGGCTCGCGCCGAGTCCATCAATCGCAACCTGGTGCGGAAATCGCTCGTTCTCCGTCTTTCCTGCAAGGAAACCGCCATGTCTGGCAAACGGTTGGTGCCGCTGATTCTCGCTCTTGTCGTGCCGGCTATGGGGACCACCCATGCGCAGACCTCGCCGGCGAACGACCAACAGCCACGATCAATCTTCGAACGACTGGACCAGTTCGGCCAGAACCTTTTCGAGGGAATCTTCGGCAACGAACGCAGCGGGGGCTTCGCCCAGGCGGGCAACCGCCGTGAGCCGGCGCCGGACCAAACGCTTTCGCCCGGGCAGGGTGACACCCCACCTTGGGCCGACGCGTATCGCCCACAGCTTCCGCAACGAAGCCGGCCGGAGCCGGCGGGCGGAGCTTCCCGCGGCGATCCGAATACACCCCGAGCCGGAAGCGTTCTGGACAGCCCGTCCCCGCCATCGCCAGGCATGGCATCGCCCGGGCCGGCCACGACGACTCATCGACCGCAACCCCCTACAGGTAGCCCTCCTGCCGGCGACAATCGGCCGAGATCGACAGCGGTCGGCCCCTTGATCGAGCCGCCGGGTTGGCCACCGGGCGGTACCTCCGCTTCGGGGGCCTCCCTCCGACCGGCCGGTCCTGCGGCGCAGCATCCCGGCCACCGACCGCTTCACCAGCGGCTGTCGGTTCTGAGAAACTCGGCGTTCGAGTTGGCCAATACGGACCCGGCGGAGCCGCGGTCGGGAGCCGATTCGGCCACTGTGCCCACCCCCGATGTCCCCGTGGCGAATGACCCGCCGCAGGACCGCCGAGAGGAGGGCGTGCCGAGCGCGCGGCCGGAGGGAGATTCAGGTGAGCCGCCGGCGGACACGAGCCCCGTCGGCCCCACGCCGGCGGTTCGCCGGCCGGTGGCCCAGCCGTCGCCGGGCGACGTCGGGCAATCGCTGCCGGCGGGTCCGACACGGGCGGGCCGTCCCGAGCGGGACCCCACTCCGAGGCATCCCGAGGGTGTGCTTTTCGCGCAACAGGGGCCTGTTCTCAGCGTGGAAACGTCCGGCCCGCGGACGATCACGATCGGCAAGGAATCGGCCTATCGAGTGAGCATTGACAACTCTGGTGAGGTTGCCGCCGACGACGTGGTCGTTTACGTCCAGCTTCCCGCCTGGGCCGACGTGTCCGGCACCGAGGGCAGCGCCGGCGCCACACAACTGCCTCCCGACGGGGAAGGAGCCCTGGTGTGGACGGTCGGGCGCCTGGACGGACGGAGCCGCGAACGGCTCACACTACGGCTCGTTCCGCGCCAAAGCCGGCCGTTCGATCTGGCCGTCCGCTGGCAGTACCAGCCGCGCTTGCAGCAGACGCAAATCGAAGTGCAAGAGCCGAAGCTCGAAGCGCAGTTGGAAGGGCCGCGCGAGGTGCACTACGGCCAGCGCGCGTCGTACAAGCTGCGTCTGCGCAACGTCGGTAACGGACCGGCCGAGAACGTCGTGCTGACATTGCTGCCGGTCGGCACGGGCGGCAATCAGCCCGTCTCACGCAGGCTGGGTCTTCTCGAAGCGGGCGCCGAGAAGACCATCGAGGTCGAATTGACCGCAAGACAGACCGAGAAAATTGACGTACGCGTCGAGGTGCGGGCGGATGGGGGGGTGGAATGCGGGTTGGCCGAGCAGATTCTCGTTCGGCGAGCCGAACTGCAGCTTGCCGCCACCGCGCCGAAGGTCCGGTTCGTCGGCACGGAACTTACGTACGAGCTTCGGATCATCAACTCCGGAAACGCGGCGGCGAGCAACGTCCGTCTCACTGCGGCCGTTCCGGACGGCGCAAAGTACCTCTCCGGAATCGAAGGCGGACAGCCGGAGACCGATGGCAACCGCATAAGCTGGCTCCTCCCGGTGCTGGAACCCGGGGCGGAAGAACGCTACCAGATCCAGGCCCGCATGGGGCGGTCGGGGACGAACCGGCTGGAGTTTGTGGCAAAGGCCGACAACGTGCCGGCCGCCTCGGCGGAGGCCCTCACCCGGGTCGAGGCCATGGCCGACCTCGCCATGGAAGTGGACGACCCTCGGGGGCCGATTCCCGCCGGCAGCGAGGCGGTATACAAACTTCGCATTCGCAACCGCGGCACGAAGGCGGCGGAAAACGTCGAAATCGTCGCCTACTTTTCGCGGGGCATCGAGCCGGTCTCGGCAGAAGGGGGCACGCATCGCATTGGGCCGGGACAGGTCGTCTTCAGCCCTATTCCCTCCCTCGCCGCAGGGGCCGAAATGGTGCTGAGCGTCCGCGCACGGGCCGAGCAGCCGGGCAATCACGTCTTCCGTGCCGAGATGCACTGCAAACCGCTCGATACCCGGCTCGTGCGGGAGGAAACTACGCACTTCTACGAGGAGGAGGCGAGCATGGCGACCGCTCCGGAAGCCGCCCCGGTGAATACGGCCGATCGGCGTGCCGCGGCGGGTGGGGCAGTACAGCCGGAATCGCCCTCGCAACCGCCCGCTGAACCGCGACGCTGACCGTTTTAGGGGGCGTGGAGGGTTCCATTGTAGTCGAAGCCATTGACGCCGAGTTTCAATCGAAAGACGGCTTCCTTGGCAGCGACCGTGGTGTAGAGATACCCATTGTGGAAGTGGCAATTGGTGGCCCGCCCCCCCCCGGCGTCGTACTGGCGGATCAGCAGCCCCGTGTCCACGTCGACCACGTTGATCACTCCGCCGCGCCACATGGCCACGAAGAGCCGGTTGCGGGTATCGACCACCATTCCGGCAGGGTCAAATTTTCCGCCCACGAAGGCGCCTCGCGTCTCGTCGGGAAAGTCGACCAGCACCCGCCGGTTCTCGGCCGTGCCATCTTCGGTCAGATCGTACATCACCACGCGGTATTGCCGGCTTTCGGCAACGCAAAGGCGTTCTTGGTCCACGGTGACGGCAATGCCGGTCGGGTACGCCAGGCCCGTCGCAAGCAGCGTGGTCCGCCCCGTGCGGACATCGTACCGATAGACCGAGCCGGTCGGGTCATCGGCCGTGGAATCGCCGGGATTGGTGAAGTAGATATTGCCGCGCAGATCGAGGGCCACGTCGTTGATGTCTTCGAACCGTTTCCCCTCGGCTCGTTCGGCCAGCACTTCCAACTGGCTGCCGCAGGGGCTGACGCGCAACAGGCGTCCGCCGCCGACATCGGCGACGAGCAGCCGTCCCACGCTGTCGAGTTTCAGACCGTTGGCCTGCGGGATTCGGCCGTTCATCGGGACGAGTGTATGCAGATCGGCCAGGATCGAGGCGGTGCCGTCGGCTGTAATGCGCCCGATGGTACCCAGTTCCCGGTAATTGGCCACGAACAGGTCGCCTGCGCCATTCAGCGCCGGCCCGGCGGCAAACGCGAGTCCGGTGGCCGCCAGTTCCGGATCCACCGAGTGGGACGGCGGCAAATCGGCGTGCTCTTCACCCACGGCGTCCGCCCAGGCCGCCAGACATCCGAGGCATACTAGAAAAATCGTACCGCGTGGCATCATCCCACCTATCCGAGAAAGCCGGCCCGCGAAAATCCGCGTCCGCCACGTCATGGGGCGGCCGGCAAGCTCTGATCCCCCGGTAGCCGACCTCCGAAGGCTTGGGCTACCAGCAGGTTCTCTGTGCCGAGTCAATCTTACAACGCTTCATTGTAACCGTGAACGGTTACCAAACCAGCCAGGCGTGGCTTGCGCAGTCCCACCAAGAACTTACCCGCCCTCGTCCCATACATGAATAAGCCGGGGTTCAAGTCCACGGCCACGGCATGCCGGCGATCCAGCGAAGCGCGAGGATGGCGAGCATATAGAAGATGTAGTGGAACACGCCGTCACCGTAGTCGAGATCGAGCGCCAGGGTGGGCAAGGACCCGCCGAGGGCCAGGAACGGGGGAACGACGAACAGCCACTGCCACAACTCGCCAGTCAGCACGTTGTTCTGGGTCAGGTACGCAAATACACCCCACAGCACGACGTATCCCACCGCGCACGCCCCGGCCCGCACCAGCAGCTCAATGCCGCGGTAGGGTTCCTTCTCGGCATCGTACAGAAAGCTGTAGGCCCCCACGGCTAGAGGGCCGGAAACCACCAGCAGCCCCAGGGCACAAGCCAGCGTGCTGTGTTCGAGCAACCCGCCGGCAAGCCAGGTAATCGCCACCACGGCGAGAACGGCCCCCCCAATGGCGACGGCTTGCACCGGCTCGATCTTCGTTTCCGTGCGGGCGATCGGCTTCAGCACGAGTTGCCCGGCCGCGTCCCGTCCGCCGGAGGCGAACTCCTCGCCTCCGTGGACCTTCACCTCCTCCTTTTTGGAAGGTACCCGAATGGGGGCCTTGCACTTGGGGCACGGGCCGGTCCGGCCCGCAAACTTCTCGTTCACAGAAAAACGAGTTCTGCACTGGCGGCAAACGACGGTAATGGCCATAAAAAGGATCTCGTCCGATAGGTCTTTGAAGAGTGTGCCGTCTCGCCGGCTTAGCGCCGGAGGGCGCTGAAGCCGCTGCGGGGCGTACTACTTGCGGGTTGTCTTGCCTAGCATTATTTAGCTGGGTCGTTGCTGTTTCCCATGCTGCACCCAACCATTATAGTCTTCCAAAGCCCCGGCGGTTGTCAAGGATCGGCTAGACTTTTCGCCCCCTTGCAGGTTATCATCGTAGCATACCCTTGGTCGCTTCCTCTCCCCAGCGGTAATTGTTAACGGGACGGTGGGGGCAGTTTTCTCGGCTATATTGGAAGGGGACAGTCCCATTTTCGCGGCCACAACGGTGGCTCATTGGGCCAAACGCTCTTGGAGCCGCGAAAATTGGGACTGTCCCCCTGTGAACGGTTACTCCCAGCGAGAGTTGTTTTGATCGAATTCCTTTGCCCCAACGGTCACCGGATTCGCTGTCCCGACGAGCAGGCGGGTCGGGCCGCGAAATGTCCGAAGTGTCGTGTCGCCTTCCGGGTTCCGAGCCCAGCCGACGAATCCCGGCCGCCGGCGGCCGGCCGGGCGGAGGCGTCGGAGGCCGAGCCCGAGGCGCCGCCCCGCGAAGTTCAAGCCGCTGAAAGCGAGCCCGAGGAGTCGATCGAGTTCCTCTGCCCCCATGGTCACCGCCTGCACGGCCCGGCGCGGCTGCAAGGGCAGCCGGGCGAGTGCCCCACCTGCGGCGTCAAGTTTCGGGTGCCCACCTATGAAGAGCTGGGCGAAGAGGAGGTGCCCGACCAACCGATCGAAGTCGGGCGAGCCGGCGGGGAGAACGACTTCGAAATGGTCCTCCCGGAGGTCGCGGAAGACGGCTCCGACCGCCCCGCAGCCGAGCCGCTCGCCGAGACGATCAGTCCGGCGAAGCACCCCACGTCCGAGTTACTGACGCGCATGTGGGAGTACAAGCGTCAGGGGGCGACCCTGGAGATTCGGCTTTGCAGCGGCGAAACGCTGATCCCCGACCACTTCGCCGCCAAGTCGGCCGCCTCCTCGCACGCCCTGTTGGCGGCCGTCGAGCGGGACGGCACCCACACCGTGTACCTGGTGGCCTGGGACGCCGTTCAGCGCGTCCTGCTGCGCAGCGTCCAATCGCTGCCGGAAGAGTTCGCGTAACGCGACGACGGGCGTGTTGGAGTTCACGCTTTAGCGTGTTGAGCATCACAGATGCCTGGTTCGCACGCTGAAGCGTCAACTCCAACGGGGGCGAGCGGTCAGTAGATTTCAATGCTCTTGACGACGCCGCCGGAGGAGCGGGAGGCATAGACACATCGCGAGGCCGCCTCGACCATATCGGCAGGGAAGAAGTTCGGGGGCGGCACGGCGATGGTCGCCGCTCCCACGCTGAGGATCACCTCGGGCGCCCGACCCGCCCATTGGGATTCGCGCATCCGGCAGCGCAGTTGGTCGGTCAGATAGTTCCCGTACTCGACGGCTTGCCGGCGTTCGCAGTCGGGCAGAATCAGGGCGAAGCCGCCCGGCGCGCTCGGCCGACATATCGCGCAGTAATGGTCCAGCCCGCGGCAGGCGCGCTCCAGTTCCCGCAACAGCACTTCGTACCCTGCACTACCCGGGACAAAGTGTTCGTCGGCGGGCGGCTCCAACCGCAGCAGCAGGAGACTGAGCGGGCATCGCGAGTTCCGGCATGCCCGGCCGGCCGCGGCCAGATGCGCGATCAGTTCGCTCTCGTGGCCGCCATCGTGGCCGTCGCGCCCACTGCGGCCGGCGGCGGCCGGGCTGCGCGCCGCCCCCGCAGCGGGGCCGGCACTCGCGGCGGCCGGTGCAGCGGCCGGCGCGGCGGCGGCGACCGCCGGAGCGGTTCGATAGCACGCCACCGCGTCGGTCAGGTCATCCAACTCGTCCAGCAACCGTTGCTCCTCGGCCGCCGGGCTCCGGCCTTCCCGGCCTTCCACCATGCCTTCGGCCACCGATTCCGCAACGGCCGCCAGTTGCCGGTGGGCATGGAGCAGCACGTCGCTGTAGTTCATGCCCTCGGGCAGGTCCAGCGACAGCACGTCGGCCAGGTGCAGGACCTTGTCTTCCAGCGTCTCGACGAGTTGTTCGAGCTGCGCGTCGGAAAACTCCCGGTAATGGCGGCCGATGATGAGCAGTTCCGCCAGGGCCTCCGGTCGGCCGTCGGCCAGGAAGCGGGCGAGCAGTTCGGACAGGTGCAGGATCTGCTGCAAGGGGCTGCGTCCCGCGGCCGCGCCGTCGGAAGGGCGCAGCCCCTCGCCCCAGGCGACCGCCTCGGTGAGCATGGCGGGCAGATGCCACCCGGCGAGGATGCGCGCGCTGAGGGCGGTGTGGTCGAAACCCATCGTCTCCGCCTCGATGGCCGCCAGGTCGAAGTGGCCCTCGTCGACCTTCCGCAGCAGCCGGCAGTAGGGCTCGCCGATCTCCTGGATCAGCAGTAGTTCGCCCAGGTCTTGCAGCAGGCCGGCCACGAAGGCGTCGTCGCCGGGGATCTGCCAGAGCGATTCGCTGATCTCGCGCCCGGCCACCGCCTTGGTCAGCGCGTGCCGCCAGTATTGCTGGAGCACGTTCCCTTCAACCCGCGCGAACAACGCCGGCGGCAGGCTGAACCCGAGCACCAGCATTTTCAGCGGCTTGATCCCCAGCAGGGTCAGCGCCTGGTTCAGGTCGCTCACTTCGCGGCTGAGCCCGAACAGCGAGCTGTTCACCACGCGGAGGATCCTGCCGGTCAAGGCCGGATCGTTCTCGATGCACTTTTTCAGCGCGTGGGTGTCGACGTGCGGGTTGCCGGTCAACTCCAGCACCTTCATCGCCACGGCCGGGAGGCTGTAAAGCTGCGTTGCCCGAGAGGCAAGGCGGTCAAGAACGGATACCGTGTTGCTCATGCCGTCCGATTTCCACGAGACTATTCCTTGATCAACTCGCCCACGGTCATGCCGGCGGGGATCATCGGCAGCACGTGTTCCTGGTAGGGCACCTGCACGTCGAGCAGGTAGGGGCCGGGGGCGTCGATCATCTCGCGCAGCCCGTCGAGCAACTCGGCCTTGTCGCGCACCGACCGGGCCTGCCATTGAAAGCCGCGGGCGATGGCCACGAAGTCGGGGTAGCGGACCTCGGGGGTGATGCCGTCGCCCTGGCCCAGCGCCTCGGGATCGTCGATCGACCCCAGGTACGTGTGCGCCCGGTTGGCCTGGTGGAAGCGGTCCTCCCACTGCACCACCATACCCAGGTGCATATTGTTCAGCAGCAGCACCTTCACCGGCAGCTTCTCGCAGTGGGCGGTGGCCATTTCCTGGATGTTCATCTGGAGGCTGCCGTCGCCGTCGATGTCGACGACCAGGGCGTCGGGGTGGGCGGCCTTGGCGCCCAGGGCGGCGGGCAGGCCGAACCCCATGGTGCCCAGCCCCGCGCTGGAGAGCCACCGCCGCGGCCGGCGCAGCTTGTAGAACTGGGCCGCCCACATCTGGTGCTGCCCCACGCCGGTGGCGATGACGGTGTCGCGGTCGCGGGTCAGCCGCCAGAGTTCGTCGATGGCGTATTGGGAGAGGATGCCGCCGAAGTCGGGCTTGTAGTGGAACGGGTCGGCCTGCTTCCAGGCGGCGATCTGCTTGTGCCAATCGGCCAGGTCTTCCGGCGGCTCGACCACCCGGTTCAATTGCGTCAGCACGTGCTTCACGTTCGCGTTGACGGCCAGTTCGGCGCCCTTGACCTTATTGATTTCCGAGGGGTCGATCTCGACGTGGACAATGGCGGCCCGCTTGGCGAACTCCGGCACTTTTCCGGTAACCCGGTCGTCGAACCGCACGCCCAGCGCGATGAGCAGGTCGGCTTCGTTGACTGCATGGTTGGCGTACACGCTGCCGTGCATGCCCAGCAGGTCGAGCGAGAGGGGCTCCTCGGAGGGATACGCGCCGAGGCCCATGAGGGTCATCGCCACGGGGATGCCGGTTTTGCGGACCAGCTCATACAACTCCTCGGCGGCGCCGGCTGCGATCACCCCACCACCCGCGTAAATGACCGGCCGGCGCGCGCGGCGGATCAGCGCGCACAACGCATCGATCTCTTCGGCCGAGGCGGCGCGGTCTTCGACCCGATATCCGGGCAGTTGCATCGGGGCGTTGTAGTCAGGAACCGTCCGGGCAAGCTGCACGTTCTTCGGAAGGTCGATCAGCACCGGCCCCGGCCGACCCGTGGTCGCCACGTGGATGGCCTCGCGGAAGACGCGGGCCACGTCGGCCACGTCGGTGACCAAGTAGTGGTGCTTGGTCACGCTTCGGGCGACCTCGACGATGGGTGTTTCCTGGAATGCGTCGGTGCCGATCACCGGTGTGCCCACCTGGCCGGTGATGGCCAGCATGGGGACGCTGTCGAGCTTGGCGTCGGCAATGGGGGTGATGAGGTTGGTAGCTCCCGGCCCGCTGGTGGCCATGCACACCCCGAGCCTGCCGGTGCTTCGGGCGTACCCTTGGGCGGCGAACCCGCCGCCCTGTTCGTGCCGGGGCAGGATGACGCGCACCCGGTCGCGGAACCGCGTGAGCGACTGGTGCAAGGGGATGCTGGCCCCGCCGGGGTATGCGAACACCGTATCGACACCGTGGTTGACGAGCGTCTGGATGGCGATGTCGGCCCCACTGATGGGCACTTTGTCTATGGCTTTAGGCTGGGTTTCGGCGGAAATTGTGGCCATTTCGGCAAACTCCTCAAGCGATACGGGCCACGGTGGGCGGCCACTCGTCGAATTCGAACATTACAACATACGCTTTTGGAGCGGCAAATGCAACTGGGAACACCCCAATAAAGCCGCGACCGGTGGTCGCGCCGAGTGATCGCGCCGAGTGGTCGCGACCGGTGGGCAAGAAAAGCAGGGGACCTTAGGCGGTGTAAAACAATAAACTACCGGGAACTTCAAGCGTGGGATAGGCTTCCAGCCTGTCTTTTCCGGCGACAGGCTGGAAGCCTATCCCACGCAATTCGGTAGGTTATTGGGTTAC
>PWXP01000215.1 GCA_003561895.1 Planctomycetaceae bacterium
ATCAACTGCGCCGCCCTGCCGGAGACGCTGCTCGAGAGCGAGCTGTTCGGCCACGAGCGGGGCGCGTTCACCGGCGCCGACCGGCGCCGCATCGGCAAGTTCGAGCAGGCCCACGGCGGCACGCTGTTCCTCGACGAAATCGGCGACATGAGCCCGGCCACCCAGGCCAAGGTGCTCCGCGTGCTGCAAGACGGCCGGTTCGAGCGGGTGGGCGGCAGCGAGACCATCGCGTGCGACGTCCGCGTGGTGGCCGCCACCAACCAGAACCTGGACCGGAAGATCGCCGCGGGAGAGTTTCGCGAGGACCTGCTGTACCGGCTCAACGGTTTCGCCATTCACGTGCCTCCCTTGCGGGATCGCCCGGACGACCTGCCGCTGCTGGTGGAGCACTTCCTGAAACAATCGAACCAGGAGGCCAGCCAGCCGGTGCGGACCGTGGCGCCGGAGGCCATGCACCTGCTGGAGGCGTACCACTGGCCCGGCAACGTTCGGGAACTGCAAAGCGTGATGAAATACGCGGTGGTGCACGCCGTCGGCGAGGTGATCACGCCCGACTGCCTGCCGGAGAGCTGCCGGGGACTGAAGGCGCTCGGCGCCGCCGGAGCGGCCGAGGAAGCGTTGCCCGACCTTGCCCGGTTCGTGCGGCGGCTCCTGCACGCGTCCGACGGCAACCTGTACCGTCGGGTCCAGGAGGAAGTGGACCGGATCGTTCTGGGCGAAGCGCTCCGGCGCACGGGCGGGAACCAAGTGCACGCCAGCCAGCTTCTCGGCGTGTCGAGAACGACCCTTCGCGCGAAACTGAGCAGCCTGAACATCGAGGACGATGAGTTCGACGCGCCGCGAGGGGCGGGCCCGGAATGACGGATGGCTGCGTGGGATAGGCTTCCAGCCTGTCTGTTCCTCTGACAGGCTGGAAGCCTATCCCACGGGTCGCGTCGGCATGGTATTTGCACTCCCTTCCATCGGTCTGAATGATCGGTTCGGAGGCAGTCCATGCAGGCAACATTCATTTGCATTGATGCGCAAGGCGTACGGCGGCGGTACCACCTGGAGGAGTTTCCCGCCACCCTGGGGCGCAACGAAGACGCCGACGTGCAGGTGCCCAATCCCTGGGTGAGCGGGGCGCACTGCCAAATTGACCTTGTCGACGGAACGCTGATTGTGGAGGATTTGTTTTCGCGCAACGGCACCCGGGTGAACGGCTGCTATGTCCGCCGCTCGCCGCTGATGCCCGGCGACGAACTGACGGTCGGAACCCTTGTATTCCAGGTCGCCTACCAGCGGTGTTCGGTGAACGCGCCTCCGCAAGCGGTATATATGACGGCCCCCGAAGATTCCTGATCGGGGGTGCGACACAGGCGGCACCATCCCCCCAAGAGCTACCCCCACGAAACAAAACCCCTTCATTCCAAGGCGCTCGGCACCGCGGCCGGTTTCGGACGACCGGCCCGCCCGGGCGCCGTGCTCTTCAGAACTTGTACGAGAAAGGACTCTCCATGAAGTACATTCTTGGCCTCAGTGCCGCGTTCGCCCTCGCGTTGACGTGGCTGCCGGCTACCGGATGCTGTCAACCGCCGCCGCCCCACACGCCGGCGCACCAGTTTGGCGGCTTTCCCGGCCAGCCGGTGCAGCCGCAACATCCCCAAAGCCCCGGCGGCGGCATCCAGCAGTACCCGGGATCGACGGAGATGCCGCCCTCACAGCCACCTGGCGGGGGGGAGTTCCAGCCTCCGGTTCAGCACCATTCGCCGGGCGGCGAAATCCAGTCGCCCGTGCCCGACAGCGGTCCGATCCAGTGACCGCGGCCGGCGGAAGTGGCGCCGGCAGGATTCCGGCCGGCCCTGCCGCCGTGGGCCCGCGATTCGCCTGACTATACTCGTCGCGGCCTAAGACTGCGCTTTCCGTAGGATGGGCTTTAGCCCGCCAAAACGAAGACGGACAAGAATGTCCATCCTACAAAAGCGCAATAACGGCACGCGGCGAGTATAACCCACGCCCGTTGGCACCCCTTTTGCACGTGTTGTGTATCTGTGCACGGGGGGATTGTCCCCTTGGCGTATATTACCGCACTGCGGGGAGGAGGGCCGAGGAGTGCCTTCCAACCGCGGTTCGAACTGTAGTGCAGAAACAGGCCGGGAGCGCCCCCTCAACGGTGGTCCGCTCCGGCTGCGCAGGAGGTCAGGCATGGTAACCCGAGAGAGTAAGACCACAAGTAAGATCGCCATTCCCAAGATCCGCCCCGCTTCCTGGAGGGTCTATGTTCAGGGAGAACAGGAAGCCCAGTTCGTGCGCCGCGTTCTCGGCGAAGCGGGAATCGAGGTGACCGAACCCGAAGGCGAACCGGGACTCACCGATCCGCCCCTGTATGCGGTCGTCGCAAAGCCGCAGGCCGACGTGGCTTTGACGCAGGAAGAGCTGGTGGCGATCCTGGACCGGGAGGGGAAGCTGGTAATAGAGTTCGAGGCGTCGTAACGCGGAACGGGCGTGCAGTGCAGCCAACGTGAAAGCTCCAGGAAACCTGCCGATTGGGCGTTCGCGGGTGTTCGACTTCGTTGGGCCCCACTACCGTGGCGGCCGTCGAAACCAGCCCGACGCTCCGTAGCAGGGCGACGGAAAACGCGGCATAGTCGAACGCATTGAAGATAACGAAGAAAGGCTGCGCGGCAATCCGCTGGAAGCCTCCTTGCCACCGTCGATAGACCGTTGCGCGATACGGCCCCACGGCCATCGGGCCCTCCTCGGATTTCAATGGGAGCACCGCACGGCCACGTTCGAAACCATCGGGACGGAGCCGGATGCGAACCGCTTCCGGCGAGGGCGAATTCAGCGGTTCCCGTCCGTTGCTTGTCACCGGCTAGCTAGTCGGGCTGTTCCGAAGGCGGCGCTTCAGGTGCTTCGTCGGTTTCCGGTTGATCGGCCTCCTCGGCGGCCTCGCGTTCGGCTTCCTCGGCAGCTTCGCGTTCGGCTTCCTCGGCGGCCTCGCGTTCGGCTTCCTCGGCGGCCTTCTTCTCCTCGGCCATTTTTGCAAGGAGTTCCGGATCGAGACGGCCCGACATCAACGCGTACATCTTCGGCATAAGTACGTCGCTGGGGACGGCATAGGTTTCCACGCGTCCGCCGCGGGCGATATTGATGCCCACCACGCGGCCATCGAGGTCGACCAAGGGCCCCCCGCAGTCGGCCGGTTTCAGGACCGTATCGTGCTGGAGGACGGCGGGGAACCCATCGCGGCGGCCGCTCACCCCCACGCCCAGACGGTTCATTTGCTCCCGCCTCCGATGTTGCGGGCCGGAAAGCGGCGCCAGCGTGACCGAAAAATCAACAGTCTCGTCGCCGCGCCGAATTCGGACCGTCACCGTATCGCCGGGGCGATACGCGCGGACGGCGTTGACCAACTCGGCGCGCGTCGTGGTCTCGTTCCCTTCCACGTGCGTGATGACGTCGCCGGTCTGGACACCGACCTTCTCGGCCGGGCTGTCGGGGAGGACGCCTTCGACGGCGACGCCGTTGTGTTCGTCGCCAAGCCGGACGCCCAGCACTCCGCCGACGGCGGGAATGGCAAGCCGGGGAACGCTCACTACCCCCATGGCGACTACCTCCCGTCCCAGACTGGGCACGACCACCCACTGGCCGACCTCGGGCTCCTCTTCCGCCCAGGTGACGGCCGGCAGGTCGTCGGCATCGATCTTGAGCATGGCCAGGTCGAACTCGTCGTCGACACCGACGATCCGGGCTTCGAGTTCCCGGCCATCGGGCAGCACACACTCGATTTTCGCTTCGCCCAACTTGCTTGCCTTGGTGACTACCCACCCGTGGGGTCCGACCACGGTCCCTAACGCCACCTCTTCGCCATCGTGCTTGACGCGGACCACACAAGAGCCGACCGCTTCGACGGCCTCGCCGAGGACGGCCTTGACCTCATCGCCATCGCGGCGGGGGAAGGTGATTGCCCACGACTCGCCGGCCGCCAGCCGGTCCCAGTATTCGTGGAAGATGCGGATGGGCACGTGAAAATTCATCGTGGTATCGCCGCCGATGCGGCTGTTGATGCCGATCACCTTGCCGTCGAGGTTCAGCAGCGGCCCGCCGGAATCGCCGCCGACCAGCGGGCAGTCGGACTGGATGGCCATATCGCCGACGCGCAGCACGCGGCCCGCGCGGAGAACCGGGGGGCGTCCCGACCGGTAGCCCAAGGGATGTCCCACGGCCACACACCAGCTTCCCGGCTGGATCTCGGCGGGGCGTTCCGGTTCGAGGAAGGGCCAGGGTCCGGGATCGGTAATCTTCATCATGCCGGCGTCGGCAGTCGAGTACATTCCGAGGGTTTCACCCTGGACCGTTTTGCCGTCATGCAGGATAAAGGTTACGTCCTGGCCCGGCTTGCCCACCACGTGCCCGGCCGTCAGCACCAGACCGTCCTCGCTGACGATGACCCCGCTTCCTCGCGAGGCGCCGATTCGCGTGGCGACCGTCGCCGGGACGGCCCGGGCGACGATCTGGCGGATTTGCTGTTCCAACGTCCTCAGTTCGCCGAGGTTCTGCGGCGCGGCTTGGACGGTTTCCGCCGCCGAAGCCGGTGCCGAAGCGATGGTTACACTCAGGGAAAAAGCGAGCGCCGCCAGACAGACCATGACGGCGGCCAAGTGCGGACGTTGCCGCAGAAACGGCGCAACGGGGGTTCGCATGGTCGAGAATCCTTTGACGTGAACAGGAGCACCCAAACATTCCGATGGGTGTGCCATAACGCGGTACGGGCGTCGTGCAATTCCCAAACAAGCCCGTACGCAAACGAGCGCTGTCTGCGGGCCGGAAACCGAATAGCCTCTATTCCTGCCCCGGCCTTTCGTCGGTCTCGTCATTCGCGACGGCGTTGCCAGCGGGTTCGGGTTTGGCGGGCGCATGCTCGGCGGGCGTGGCGGCCGGTTCGGGTTTGGCGGGCGCATGCTCGGCGGGCGTGGCGGCCGGTTCGGGTTCGGCGGGCGCCTGCTCGGCGGGCGTGGCGGCCGGTTCGGGTTCGGCGGGCGCATGCTCGGCGGACGTGGCGGCCGGTTCGGGTTCGGCGGGCGCCTGCTCGGCGGGCGTGGCGGCCGGTTCGGGTTCGGCGGGCGCCTGCTCGGCGGACGTGGCTACGGGTTCGGGTTCGGCGGGCGCATGCTCGGCGGACGTGGCGGCCGGTTCCAGGGGCTTGATCAGCGGGCCGGTGCTGTCGCCCACGCCGCCGCGAAGCTCGACCTGGTCCATGCTAGGCGCCTTTTCCGCTTCCTCGCCCCGTGCTTCCTCGGCCCACTCGACCCGTTTGCGCGAGAGGCCGATCTTCCGCTCGTCGGGATCGACGCGAAGGATCTTCACTTCGATCTCATCGCCTAGCTTGACAATGTCCTCGGGGCTTTCCACCTTGTGATCGGCCAACTCAGAGATGTGCAGCAGCCCTTCGAGTCCGTCTTCCAGCCCCACGAATACGCCGAAATTGGTGATCTTGGTCACCGGACCTCGGACCACGGCGCCGGGCTGGTATTTTTCGGGAATGGTCGTCAGCCAGGGGTCCTCGTCGAGCTGCTTCAGTCCCAGGGCGATGCGCCGCCGCTGCTGGTCGACCGACAGCACGCGGCACTCGACTTCCTGGCCCTTCGTGACCACTTCGTTCGGGTGGGTGATTTTCCGGGTCCAGGAGACGTCGCTCACGTGCAGCAGGCCGTCGATGCCCTCTTCGATTTCGATGAACGCGCCGTAATTGGTCAGGTTGCGGACGACACCCTTGACGGTGGTGCCGGGCGGATAGCGTTCGGCCACCAGGTCCCAGGGGTTCTTTTGGGCCTGCTTCATGCCGAGCGAGATCTCCTGCTTTTCCTTGTTGATCGCCAGGACCACCACGTCGATCTCGTCGTCGATTTGCACCAGTTCGTTGGGATGGTTGATGCGTCGCGTCCAGGACATCTCGCTGATGTGGACCAGCCCCTCAATACCCTCCTCGATCTTCACGAACGCCCCGTAGCTCATCACGTTGACCACGACACCGTGCACCACGCTTCCCACGGGATACTTTTCTTCGATGTTGTCCCAGGGGCTCGCGTTCTTCTGCTTCAACCCCAGGGCGATCTTCTCCTTCTCGTAGTCGATGTGGAGGATTTGCACCTCGAGTTCCTGGTCGATGCTGACCATTTCCGACGGATGGTTAATCCGGCCCCAACTCATATCGGTAATGTGCAGCAGGCCGTCGATGCCGCCCAGATCGACGAAGGCCCCGAACTCGGCGATGTTCTTGACCACGCCGCGGCGCCGCTGCCCGATGGCCAATTCGCTGAGCAATTGCGATTTCTTTTCCGCCCGTTCCTCTTCAATCAGCGCCCGGCGGCTGACCACAATATTCCGCCGCGACTCGTCGATTTTCAGCACCAGGCACTGGATGATGCGACCGATGTAGTCGCCGATGTCGGCCGGGCGGCGGATGTCGACCTGGCTGGCGGGCAGGAAGACATTCACGCCGATGTCCACCAGCAACCCTCCCTTGATCTTCCGCGTGGCCATGCCGGTGACGACGTCGGCCTCGTGGACCTTCTCCATCACCTGCAACCACGCCTCGATGCGCTCGGCCTTGCGCTTCGAGAGGGTGATCATGCCGCGGCACTCGTCGATGATCCCCTGGGCGTCCTCGACCTCCTCGATGAGCACCTTGATCTGATCGCCCGGTTCCGGAAGCGGTTCTTCCTCGTCCCATTCGTTGCGGAAGACGATCCCCTCGCTCTTGTAGCCAACGTCAACGAGAACGACTTCGCCCTCGACGCGGAGCACCTTGCCCTCGACGATTTTATTTACTTCGACGTCGCGGGTGCCCCACTCGTCGATTTCCTCCAGTGGCGTGCCTTCCAGGGCTTCGCCAATCTCGTGCTGCCAATCTTCGGCGAGGTCGAGGCCTCGAATCAAGTTGCGGTTGACCATAAATGTTAGGGGTGGGTAAAGCCGAATACAACGTCCTCCGACATGGGGCTCGCCACCGGCGAGCACCGCGGGAACGCAAACGGGGTTAGGAACTGTGCCGTCAACCTCGCCCCCGACGACCGGGGGCTTTGCCAGAAGGCTGTCGGGCAAACAGTTCAGTATAACTGCCCTTCTCAGCCGCGGCAACCGCACCCCGCCCCGGCAAAAGCAAAATTCGCAGAATTCCATCGCGCCCGAACCATGGCGTGGCCGACCCGCACCCGACGCTCCACCTCCGCCAACAAAGCGCGTTCGGTCATCGCTTCGACCTGATTGGGCAAGATAGGAGGGCTGTAGTGAACATAGATCCTCCCCGGACGCGGAAAGCGCCGCCCGATGGGCCACGCCTGGTAAGCCCCTTCGATGGCCACCGGAAGGATCGTCGCGCGGCTGCGGGCCGCCAGGGCGGCGAAGCCGGGAAGAAACGGCTGAATTTCGCCCGTTTCGGTGCGGCCCCCCTCCGGAAATACCAGCACCATCTCGCCCCGTTTCAGCCGTCGCAACGATTCCCTCATGCCCGAAAGCCCGATGCCATCGCGATCGATCGGGATCGCGTCGAGCGAGTGAATCAGCCACTTGAAGGGCGCAAAGCGGAACAGCGTGGCGCGGGCAAGGTAGTTCATACGGCGTGAACAGCCTGCACCCACAAGTGGCGGGTCGAAATAGCTTTGGTGATTCGCCGCCACCAAGACCCCGTCTGTGCGAGGTATATGCTCCCGGCCCGAATGACGCACCTGCCAGCCCAATACGGCTGCAAGCTGCACCGGTACGCGGAGCGCCTCGTACCAGAAGCGGCTGGCAAGGGGGCGCTCGGCAGTGGAAAACCTGTTATTCATCATGGGTCGCTCGCCGGTGGGCGTTTATCAATTCTACCAGACAATCCACCACCGCGTCGAACGGCATCCCGTCGGTACACACCTCTACGGCGCCCGGGGCGCGGCGCAGAGCCCCGACGCGTCGGGCGGCGTCTTCCCGATCGCGCCGCGCCTGATCGGCCAGCACCGCCTCGAACGAGGGCCGCTCGCCCTGCCGCTGCAGATCCCGGAGGCGGCGCCGGGCGCGTTCTTCCGGGCTGGCCGTCAGAAAGATTTTCAGTTGGGCGTCGGGAAACGCCACGGTCCCCTGGTCGCGCCCTTCCGTCACCACGTCCTCCCCGGCCGCCAACCGGCGCTGAAGCTCGATCAGGCGGTCGCGCACCCGGGTGTTATCGGCGGCGTACCGCGTCGCGGCCGTCACGTCCGAACGCCGTACGGCGGCCGTAACGTCCTCCCCGTCCAGCAAGGTCCGGTTGCCGTCGACTTCGATGTGCAGCTTTTCGGCCAACCGGGCCCACGCATCGGGGCGCGACCCATCGACCCCCGCGCGCAGCCCAGCCAGCGCCACGGCGCGGTACATCGCGCCGGTGTCGAGGAATCGGAACCCCAACCGCCGGGCCAGAGCCCGGGCCACCGAACTCTTTCCCGCCCCGGCCGGTCCGTCAATCGTGATAATCATGGCCCCTCAGGCGAGAATCAGCAGGGCAAGGTCAAATGTACAGGTCCCGCTCATCGGTCTCGCGAATTTGCCGCAGCCTCCCTTGCAGGGCGTCCTTGCGATCTCCCTCCGGTAGTCCGTCCAGCTCGCGCTCGACGGCGGCCTCGCCGGCCGCGCGGGTGGCGGGGCCGGCGTAGTCGACCAAGTATTCCATGAGCGTCGCGAGCGCGTTCGGCGTGCAGAACCGTTGAATGAAGCCGGGAATGGCGAACTCCATGAAGTGCTCCCCCGTCCGGCCCAGCCGGTAGCACGCCGTGCAGAAGCTGGGCACGTAGCCGTCGAGGAGCAACTCGCACATCACCTCGTCCAGGGGGCGGATGTCGCCAAGCCGGAACTGCTCGTGGTCGAGCACCTGGGCGTCGCCCGCCTCCGTGTACCCCCCCAGCTCGATCCGGCTACCCGCGTCGATCTGCGAGACGCCCAGGGCCAGCGCCTCGCGGCGCAGTGCGGGCGCCTCCCGCGCGGTGAGGATCAGCCCCGTGTATGGCACGGCCAGCCGCAGAATGGCCACCAGGCGCTTGAACTCGTCATCGGGCACCCGCCATCGCTCGGGAAGCCGCACGCCGCTGGCCGGTTGCAGCCGCGGGAAGCTGATCGTGTGCGGCCCCACCCCGTAGTGGCCGGCCAGGTGCCGGGCGTGCGCCACGAGGCCGAGGACTTCGAACCGCCAGTCGTACAGCCCAAACAACGCGCCAATGCCCACGTCGTCACAGCCGGCTTCCATGGCTCGGGCCACCGCGTCGAGCCGCCACAGGTAGTCGGCCTTGGGAGCATGGCCGGGATGGATCAGTTCATACGTGGCGTGGTGATACGTTTCCTGGAATATCTGGTAGGTTCCGATCCCGGCGGCCTTGACCGTGCGGAAGCCCTCGTGGTCGAGCGGGGCGGCGTTGATGTTCACCCGGCGAATCTCGCCCCGCCCGGCCCGCACCGAATACACCTCGCCCACGCAGTCGGCAATGAACCCGGGCGAATAGCGGGGGTGTTCGCCGAACACGAGGATAATGCGCCGGTGCCCTTTGTTCTCCATCGCCTCGACCTGCGCCCGCAACTCGGCCGGCGAAAGCGTGCGGCGCACGGCGGCGGGGTTCGAGCGGCGGAAGGCGCAGTAGCGGCAATCGTTGGTGCACTGGTTGCCCACGTACAGCGGCGCGAACAGCACGATGCGGTTGCCGTACACGTCGCGTTTCAGCCGGCGGGCGGCGTCGAACACCTCCTCGCACACGTCGGGCTCGCCGGCCGCCACGAGCGCGGCCGTCTCGTCGAAGTCGAGCGGCTCCTTCCCCATCGCTTTGGCTATGGCCTCGCGCACGCGCCCCCGATCGGCCGGCCGCGAGAGCAGGCCGTTGAGCCGCTCCTCGTCGATGAAGTCGGCGGCGCTTTCGCTGAGTCTCCAATGGTCGGTAACAGTACTCATGATGGTATTCTACCGCGTTGGGCGGCACGGGAGGAGGGAGTGTGGAGTGCCGGATGGCCGCCGCAGGGTAACCGGTGTCTGCGCGTGCCCCCGCTATTGCGGCAGCGATCACCCCAAACGAGCCACGAGCGAGTTACGTTCTACCTTTCTTGGGGTGCCGTCGACATCCCTGGTCGCATGCCGTATAGTAATGTACAATGGCGTACACTTTGCAGGTGAATGAGGTGAATCATGACAACCGTAACTCTGACGGAATTTCGAAAACGCACCTCCGACATGCTAACCCGTGTGGAAAACGGGGAAACGCTCGTAGTCCTTCGCCATGGACGGCCGATCGCTGAAGTTTCCCCTCTGGCCGACGAAGGCAACTCGCTGCCAGCGTGGAAAGCACCGGCGCTGCGCCTCGTCACGAAGGGGGCGGGACTCTCGGCGGCAATTCTAGAGGAGCGAACGCTTGAAGGCGTATCTTGACTCATCCTCGTTCGCAAAGCGG
>PWXP01000239.1 GCA_003561895.1 Planctomycetaceae bacterium
GGAGCATACGGACCTGTCGCCGCACGAGACGATGGAGACGGCGCAGATGTCGATCGAGTTGAGCGACTTCGGCCTCCAAAACGCCCCGCGGAGCGACCTGCTCACGCAGCTCGGCGCGATGGACGGCGAGGGCTACGGAGCCCGCGGATCGGCCGGTGATCGCCGGCGGATGGGCGCCACGAGTGCCAGCGAGGCGGCCGTCGCCCGGGCTCTCGAGTGGTTTGCCAGGCACCAATTGCCCGACGGCGGTTGGAGTTTCGATCATACCGTGCATCCGGGCTGCCGGGGCAAGTGTGGCAACCCGGGCAGGCTGGACCAGGCCCGCAATGCCGCCACGGCCATGGCCGTGCTGCCGTTTTTGGGCGCGGGGCAGACGCACCAGGAGGGCAAGCACCGCAAAAACGTCCAGGCGGGCTTGTACTACTTGGTCAACAACATGAAGGTCAGCAACCACGGTGGGTCCTTCCGGGAGGGCGGGGGACGGCTGTACTCGCACGGTCTGGCAGCCATCGCGCTGACCGAAGCCTACGGCATGACGCAGGACCGTGCCCTGTTGCGACCGGCCCAGGCCGTGGTCAATTACATCTGCTATGCCCAGGACCCGGTCGGCGGCGGGTGGCGGTACAAGCCCCGCCAGTCGGGCGACACCTCGGTGGTGGGGTGGCAATTGATGGCCCTGAAAAGCGCGCACATGTCGTACCTGCGGGTGCCGCCCGAGGTGGTTCGCAAGTCGTCGCTGTTTCTCGACAGCGTGCAGGCCGAAAGCGGCGCGACGTACGGGTACACCGGGCCCGGCAGCGGGAAGGCGACCACGGCCATCGGGCTGTTGTCGCGCATGTACCTGGGCTGGAACAAGGAGAACCCGGCCCTGCAGCGCGGGGTCCAGCGGATAAGCGACTGGGGCGTCTCGACCAGCGGCGACATGTACTATAACTACTACGCCACCCAGATTGCGCGCCACTGGGAGGGCGACGTGTGGGAGAAGTGGAACGACCAGATGCACGACTGGCTGGTCAACTCGCAGAAGAAGGACGGGTGCGAGTCGGGAAGCTGGTATTTCTCAGGCGGCGATCACGGTGCAGGGCGCGGCGGCCGCCTCTATTGTACCTCGATGGCCACCATGATGCTCGAGGTCTATTACCGCCACATGCCCATCTACCGCCAGGTTGCCGCGGAGGACGACTTCGCCTTGTAATGGCCGCACTGAAACGTATTCTCGTGACCGGAGGCGCCGGCTTCCTCGGCTCGCACTTGTGCGAGCGGCTGGTGGCCCTGGGGCACGACGTGATCTGCCTGGACAACTTCTTCACCAGCCAGAAGTCGAACGTGGCGGCGCTGCTCGGGCGGCCCAACTTCGAGTTGATCCGGCACGACATCACGCTGCCGATCTTCCTGGAAGTCGACGAGATCTACAATCTGGCTTGCCCGGCCGCCCCCGGCCATTACCAGTACAACCCTATCAAGACCATGAAGACGTCGGTCATGGGGGCGATCAACGTGCTGGGGATGGCCAAGCGGTGCCGGGCGAAGGTGCTGCAAGCCTCGACCAGCGAGGTGTACGGCGATCCGGAAGTCCACCCCCAGCCGGAAAGCTATCGCGGGGCGGTCAACCCCATCGGGCTGCGCGCCTGCTACGACGAGGGCAAGCGGGCGGCCGAGACGCTTTTTATGGACTACCACCGGCGCAACGGGGTGAACATGCGGATCGTGCGCATTTTTAACACGTACGGGCCGAGGATGCACCCGTTCGACGGCCGGGTGGTTTCGAACTTCATCCGGCAGGCTCTGCGGGGCGGGCCGATCACCATTTTCGGCGACGGCTCGCAGTCGCGCAGTTTCTGCTACCGCGAGGACTTGGTTGACGGCATCCTCCGCATGATGGACGGGCCGGACGAAGTGGTCGGCCCGCTGAACCTGGGCAACCCGGTCGAGTTCACCATCCGCGAACTCGCCGAGCAGGTGCTGGAACTGACCGGTTCGGCCTCTGAGTTGAAGTATGAGCCGCTCCCGCCGGACGACCCGGTTCAGCGGCAGCCCGACATTTCCCTGGCCCGCCGCCGGCTGGGCTGGGAGCCGGCGGTTCCGCTCCGCGAGGGGCTGCGGAAGACGATCGCGTGGTTCCGCTCGATCGACCCGGATCACTATCGGCCGCCCACCCCCCAATACTGAGACGCGGCCGCCGGCAGGGGAACGGTCCGAATCGCCACGCCCTTGGCTCCCGGGGCGGCAGGGGCTAAGATAGGGTGGTCGGGAAAGGAGGCCGTGCCTCCCATTCCCCGCTCCACAAAATCCGACCGGCCCCCGGGGGTTCCCGGCCACGGCAGAACTCGGCCCTACCGGGCGGGGTCAACCGAGTTCCATGCGCGCAGAAATAGATACCAACCTCACGCGAAAGATTCTGGTCCTGCTGGCCAGATTCCTCAGTGGAACGAGTATCCGGTGGATCGACTCGCAGCCGGATACGTGCCAGCGGGTGTATTTTGCCAACCACACCAGTCACCTCGACGCCATCGTGCTCTGGTCGGCCCTGCCCCAGGAGGTCCGCCTGCTGACCCGACCGGTCGGCGCCCGGGACTATTGGACCGCCGGCCCGGTGCGGCGGTACTTCTCGAACAAGCTGTTCAACGCCATTCTCATTGACCGCAAGGAGATCAAAGTCCACCGCAGCCCCGTCCAACTGA
>PWXP01000149.1 GCA_003561895.1 Planctomycetaceae bacterium
CAACCGCAGAAGTCGCCCGCAACGAAACCATGCGGCTTGCCGTTTTTTTCCGGGGTCGGTCCCTGGAAACGGAAAAGTCGCACATTCGCACTGGGCTTTCCGAAGATCGCCTAAAGTGCAGTTTCGTGCTCACAACAGTTCTCCTTTCGAACGTTGGAAATGGGGAGCGCCGAACCTTGGGCCGGCGGGAGAAGGTACCTCGCACACGCTGCATAGTATAGGGGAACTCGCCGCCGGCGCGGAGCAGCACCCGGTCGCTGGGGGCGAGCTTCAGCGCGTTGATCCGCGCCAGCGTCTTCCATGCCTCGCCCGGCGCGGTGCCCGCGTTCGCATCGTCGCCGCGTGCCGGGTCCACGTAGTATGTGGTTTCGTACCGCGCGCCGGACACTGCGCGGAGGCGGTAGGTGTACACCGTGCCTTCGGCCAGGCCGCGGTCCAGATAGCTGCCGCTCTCCGTATTCCGCGCTTATATTTTGCCTTGTTCAATCGTTGCGAACCGATCAAGGTCGCAGCGAATCGTCCCTCCAACTCGCTCGCAAGGCGCGCCTATACCTCACCCGCCGCCTTCAAACGGATACCCCTTCCGCTGGTAGATCACCGGGTTGAGCTCGATGCTGCCATCCTCCTGGCGCGTGATGATCGGGTTCTCGCGCCAGTTGTAGATAGTCGATACCCGCCAGTAGGGCTGGTCCAGCATCAGGTGCGCCATGAACAGCGGGACACCGTGATTACCCTTGCCCATCCAAGTGTTGCCGTAGAAGTTCGTCTTTTCGTTCCAGTTGGACAGAAACGTCATGAACGTCATCGCCGAGTACCGGTCGATCGCATCGCCGCGGTAGTCCTGCACCTCCGGATATTTGCGGCGGATGGCGGCCAGGGGATGCATCTGGTTGAAGGCCGTGCAGCCGCTGCCCTCGAAACCCGCCCTCTCGGTGGCTCCGCTGAGGTGGAAATCTATGATCTTCTTCGGAGCCGGGATATCCCAGTCCAAGGCCGCGTATGTGCAAAGTATCTTCATGTTGCCCTCCGCGCGGTTGCGGTGACTGGCTCTTTGGCCGCCCCAGTAGCCCTTCTCCGGCTGGAACTTGCTGTTGATAAGGTCTTTTACAAGGTAGTAAATATCGTCGTTGGGCTTTTTCCCGTTGGCAATCCGCAATCGGCGATGCCGATGCAGAGCCTTGCCAATGAAGTTGCATGCCGCATAGGGATTGTTGCTCCACGGCAGATTGTTGAAGAATGCCAGTGCTTTTTCGCGGGTCTCGAGAACCGGCGGCTCGCCCCATCGGCTCAGATTCCTTAGAATGGATTGGTCGGTTCGGGGATGCGGCCACTTATCTTCGTTCATGAAGACGCGGTTGCGGATATTCCAGTCTTCCTCCTTTTGCACCCCTATATCATCAACCAATTCGGCGATCCATTCTCGCAATATCGCATCTTCCTGCTTCCGCATATCGGGGTCATCCGGGTCCAGCCACGGGGGAATGAAACCCATGGCGCGCAGCTCGGCATAGTAGGCCAGCGGCCAAGTAACAAAGGGGTGTCTGTCGTCGAGGTCCCACGCATCCTCTCCCGGAGACTTCGCGAACAGCCAGGAACCCTTCTCGACGCGTGTGGCCTCGAAGAAACTCCATGACCGTTTCAGCCGCGCGGCCATCTCGCTGAAAACGTCCTCGCAGCCGATCCGCCCGGTGAGCGGGGAAATGTGCGGAGCGTGCTTGTCGAGCGCGAACACGGCGTTCGCTTCCGGATCGTAGTAGTACACCTTCTCCCGCGGCCAATGCTCCGCCGGAATGACGATGTGCGCCCGGCCGGCGTGGTCCAGCGTGTTGTCCTTCCAAACCACTTCGTTCGGATGCTCCCTGCCCCACGACGAGGTCACGACCACCGGGTAGCGGTCGATCGACGCCGTGCGGAACGTGCAGCCTTCGATCCGCAGGTCGACGAAACGCGTCTTTTCCCGCTCGCCCAGCACCCGGCAGATGATGCCGCCGTTGGTCTGGTGGCCGGCGAACCGGTACATGCCGCGGACGTCGCGGATTTCGAGGTTCTTCAGGTGGACGTGCCGCAGGTCGCCGGCGTCTTCGGCCGTGATGTACACGGCCCGGCGGATGGCCCGGCCCGTGTCGTCCCAGCCGCCGCCGTCGGTATTGGTCACGGTCAGGTTGCCGATTTCCCAGTACTGCCCGTTGTGCAACCGGATGGTATTTTCCACTTTGCCTTCGCCATGTACCACGGGATTGGCGCCGTCGCCGTAGCGGTCGACGACGATGGGCCTGCCCTCGGCGCCGGAGCCTTGCAGCACGAGCGGACCGGGGAACTCGCCGCCGGCGCGGAGCAGCACCCGGTCGCCGGGGGCGAGCTTCAGCGCATTGACGCGGCCGAGGGTCCGCCATGCCGCGTCCGGCGCGGTGCCCGGGGCGTCGTCGTCGCCGCGTGCCGGGTCCACGTAGTATGTGGTTTCGCCGGGCGATGCGGTCAGCGAGAAGGTCTTGGCCGACGCCTCGGCCAGCACGGCTGATTCCGTCGCTCGCGGCTCGACCGCCACGTAGTTCAATCGTCCATGGCCACCGATCTCGACGGTCAGCTTGCCGTCGGTTACCGTAACCGGATGGTCCTCGACCGCGACGAACTTGCCCGGCTCGGTCTCGGTCAGCGGCACGATTTCCTGCCTGTTGAGCG
>PWXP01000555.1 GCA_003561895.1 Planctomycetaceae bacterium
AGTTCCACCAGCCGCGGCAGGGCCAGGAGCGTGGCCACGCCGGCGTCGGTCACGTTGCCCCCGAGCAGCCGGACCGCCCGCAATTCGGGAATCTCGACCAGCGACTCCATGGCGGCGTCGGTCACCAGGGGCGACACGCGCAGATCGACAATGCGAAGCGACTGCAAGCCGGTGAGTTGCCGGATGCCGTCGTCGCTGACGAGCGTATTCCGTAGTGCAAGCGAGGTGAGGTTCTCCAGTTCGGCGATGCGGGGCACCAGCTCGTCGGTGATGCTGGGGCCTTCGAGTGTGAGCGACTCGAGACGCTCGAAGACGAGAATCTCCTGCATCTGCGCGTCGTCGACCCAGCTTCGGCCGGCCGCCATGTCGAGCCCCGTAATGTTTCCTTCGGCGTCCTCGGTGATGCGGGCGCCCAGTTGCGCGGCCATTTCCCGCGCGGCGGCCACCTGCTCAGCCGAGTACTTCGGCGGTTCGGGTTCCGGCTCGGGTTTCGGTTCGACGACCGCTTCCGGCGGATCGACCTTCGGCGGGTCGGTCTCGGCCGGCGGAGGAGCAACCTCCGCCGGCCGTTCCGCGGGTTGGCAGCCGCAAGTTCCCAGCGCCATGCACAGGGCGCAAATCAACGCAATCCGTTCCATCCTTGTCACACCTTGGGCAACTCGTACCCTTCGCGCCAGGGGTAAGGGTAATCGCGCCACTGGTTGGCGGCGTCGTTGCCGACGAATTCCCACTCTTGCGGGTCCCATCGGAGCGTTTCGCCCTCCAACTCCTCGCCGTGCAGATAGGCGACGTTGCCCAGCAGGCACACGGCCACGGTGCGGGCGCCGATTTCGACGTGGCAGTTCGGCTGCTCCCGGCTGAGGACGCAGTTGATCCAGTCCTGGCGATGCCCGCCGTGCCCCCCGCCGGGCGAGCGGTACAATTGGATTTCATCGTCGCCGATGGGCTGCTTGATGACGTCGTCCGGCTTGCTTTCAAGCCGTCCACGGTTGACGAAAATCTCGCCTTCGGTGCCGAAGAACGTCACACCGCCGCGCCCGCCATGGACCAGCTCGACCCCATTGGCATAAACAAACTTCACGCCGCGGCCCTGGTCGGGATTTTCGGGCGGGACGATCTCGACCGGCCCCGACTCGTCCATGCCAAGCCCCCACTGGGCGATGTCGAAGTGGTGCGCGCCCCAGTCGGTCATGCCGCCCCCGCCGTACTCGCGGAAGCCGCGCCACGCGGGAAAGTGGCTGTGCATGCCGCGCGGGCTGAGCACCGAACTGTACTCGCGCATCGGCGCGGGCCCGAGCCAGCGGTCCCAGTCGAGGCCGGGCTCCATGTCTTCGCCGGGTACGTTGCAGGGGCGCGGCGGGCCGCCCACGCCCACCTCGATCCGTTCGATCCGGCCGATCCGACCGTTGCGTACCAACTCGCACGCGTACCGGAAGTTGCCGTCGGACCGCTGCTGGCTGCCCGTCTGAAAGACCGTGTCGGAGGCTTTCACCGCCTCCATGGCCGCCTTGGCCTCCACGAGGGTGTTCGTCAGCGGCTTCTCGCAGTACATGTCCTTGCCGGCGCGGCAGGCGTCGAGAATGATCAGCCCGTGCCACTGGTCCTGCGTGGCGCAGGCGACCGCGTCGATGTCGTCGCGGGCGAGCATGTCACGGTAGTCGTTGTAGGCGGCGCAGTCGGTGTTGCCATATCCGTCGTCGACCCGCTTCTTGCCCGCCTCGCGGCGCGTCGTATCGACCTCGGCGACGGCCAGCACTTTTGCTTGCGACATTCGCAGGAAGTGGGGGATGTGGGAGCTGTACATCATGTGGCCGATGCCGATCATGCCCAACCCAACCCGCTCGTTGGCCGGGGCGTTATTCGCGTCGCCCAACACGTGGCGGGGAATGACCAGCGGCGCGGCCAGCGCCGCGGCGCCGCCGAGAAAGCCGCGACGAGAAAAGCGGGATCTGTTCAATTTCATGGATACTCTCCTGCAGGGTGGTGTGACTATCCCCAGGCAATCGCAGCTGCCAAAACCTGAGGGGTAGGGCTTCGTGTCTCTATTCTAGTGTCATATCCGGCAGGACCCATGTCAACCGTGGGCGTGTACTTCGTCCGGCACTCGCGAAATACCTTGCCGTATGCGGGCCGTATTGCTATGCTGCCCACCGTTCCTGGAGAGAACTGCTCCAACAGGGTATTGGCTCATGCCTCATCGGTACTTTTTCGTCTTGTTGCTGCTCACTTGGCTCCTTTCGTCCGCGCGCGCCGACGAACCGTCGGCGCGCCCTGCCGTGCTTCGCCTCCCGCCGGTCGATGTCTCCGAGCCTGAAGCGGCTTCGGACTCCGAACCGGACGCCGATCCGGAGGGGACGGCGACCCCAGACGCAGACGCCCCGCCTCCCAGCCCGCCGCCCCCCGACTACTTACCGGTGTTCCTCTTCCCCGCATACACCGAAATGGCCGCGTGGACCGGCAGCATCAAGCTGGGACTCGACGGCAGCACCGGCAACTCGGAGACGTTCAACTTCCGGTTCGGGTTTGACGCGGAACGCAAGTGGGACATCCACCGCATCGACGTCGACCTCGACTATGTACGAAAAACGGCCGGCGGCGTCGAAACAGCCCATCGCTCCCTCCTCGATTGGCGCTATGAACGGCTCTTCCGCGACACGCGCTGGACCTGGTTCGTCCA
>PWXP01000044.1 GCA_003561895.1 Planctomycetaceae bacterium
CCGCGGATACACCGGGTGACGGTAGTCGTAGCCGGAATCGAGGAACAGGTAGTAGGTGCCGCCGTCTTCCACCACGCTGCTGGGAAAGACGCGCTGGACGGGCGCGGTCAGGTCCTGGCGGGTAAACAGCGGGTTGTCGGGATGTTTCACCCACTCCGCCTTGAAGAGGTCGGGGTCGCTATTGGTGGCGATGCCGATGCGCTCCTCGATTCCCTGCTTGCCAAAGTAATACAGATGCACGACCCCGTCGATGACCAGCGCGGCTTTGGTGGCGGCATAGATGCGTTCCCAGGCATATTCCGCTTCCAGGATGGGGCTGTTGTCGATTTCTTTCCAATCGTAGCCGTTGTCGCTAACGGCAAGCCTGGTGTGTTTGCCAAGCATGGTAAACATCCACCATTTGCCGTCGTGGCGGATCACCCCGCCCGGTCCGGGCGTGCCTGCCGCCGCCGGCAGAATCGGATTCCCGGCGTACCGTTTCCACGGCCCCACGAAGGGGCCCCAATCGGCGTCCTGCATCCAGGCGGCGTCTTCCGTGGCATCGGTGGCGCCGGCTGTGCCCGTACCCGGCGGCAGGGCGAATGCCGTCCATGCAACAGCCGCGATGATCGTAAGCGCACCCATGCGGGGAAGTTTCGGAAACGTCACGGTTACACCTCGTGTGGGAAACGGATCAAGCTGAATGGGAGTCTTGGCGGTTGAGTCTTCAGTTGTTTGGGGAGGCTGTCCCGGCAGCGGCACCGGCAGCGCCGGCCTGCTCCTCCGCGCCGTGCTCCCGGACAATGCGGCTGGTGTCGACCACCCATTGCTGCCGGCCCTCGCCGCCGTGGGGCGAGTCGATCGCCACCCGCGTGCCGTCCCGGCTGACCCGCGGGTGCAGGTCGCACCGCCACTCGCCCCGGTACTCCGGAGGCAAGTGAAACCGGCCCAGCACGACCGGGCGGCCCGTAGGAAGGTGGAACAGGTATAGGATCTGCTCGCGATCGGGGCCCTGCGGGTAGGTGTCGGTCACCATCCACTCGTTGTTCGTGCCGGGGACGAACGTCTGGTGGCCGTTCGGGGCGGTCCAGAGTGCTTCCGTGTGCCGGCCCGAGCCGTCGTCCTTGTAGAGATGATAGGCCCCGCGGTTCCAGATGACCACGTGCTCCGGATCGCGCCAGGTGTAATGCGACGCCCCGCTGCCGGAAAGCAGCCGCAGGTCGGAGCCGTCCGGCGCGGCGGTGAACACGCGCGTGCCGCCGGGCCAACGATTGTAGAACAGGAATCGCGAGCCGTCGGTGTTCCACATGCAGTGGTACGCGCGATGCCGGTGGCTCTCCCGCGCGCCGGGATACGGAATCGCGGCCACCTGGGCCAGCGAGACGACCAGTTCCGTTTCACCGCTTTCGAGATCCACCCGCCACACGCCCGACTCGGCCGGGGCCGGGGCGTCCCGGAACGGATCGGCCAGGCCGGGGTAGCCGTAACCGGCACGCGCGTCCTGCACGCGGCTGAAGTCGGTGGTGACGGCCCAACGGCCGTCGGGACTCACGTGGTTGACGGCCATGGGCACGGTCCGTTTCTCGCCGGTTTCGACGTCGAGGATGCGGGTGACGAACCGGTCGCCTTCACGGTCGTTCCACAGCACCTCGCTTTGGGAGCCCGGCCGCCACTGCAACATGCAGCCCTGCTGCCAGTTCCATGCCCGCGAATGGCCCAGTTCGATCCAGCGGTCGCCGTCTTCGAGGTCGACCATGCCGATGGCGATGACGTCGTCGGGCTTCGGCGAGCGGTGTTCGAAGTCGACCTGCATGGCCAGCAGGTACCGGCCGGTCGGGTCGAACTGGTACTTGTCGTAGTAGCCGAACCAGTGGAAGTTCGGGCCTTGGGTAACGGTTCGGGTGGGCGCCACGGCCGGATCGACCGGTTCGGGCGCGAGCAGGTCGGGCGCGGGCGGCGCGGCGGGGGCCGGGGTGCCCCAAATGGGCAAGAACAGAGCGAGGCCGAGCGTCAGGAGTGCTGTGTATCGCCGTTTCATCGTCGGTGGTTCCTCTCCAATCGCATTAGAACCTAAGCCCGCACCGAATGCAAGGACCCAGTTTGCGCAAGAATGGGGGGCGTTTTGCGAAGCTTTTTTGGCTACACTTCCGTCTAACACACGGTGCCGCTTCCTTAGGGCGGTTCCCGTTCCCGCGTACCCCTCTTTGGAGTGCGGCGGCTCGACGCCGCTTTGGCTGTGCCTTTGGCCGGTTCCATCTCGTCCAACTCCGGCCACGGGCGGCGGCTCGGCGCCGCTTTGGCTGTGCCTTTGGCTCTTGTCGTTCGTCGCCAAAATGCACTCGCCCCGGCGGCCGATACGCTGGCCGGCTTGCCCGGTTGGCCGGGCGAGGGGCGCGGGAGGGCGTGATCGATGGGCCTTTCTTCCAAACACGGCCCGTTGTAGAATAATAGTGTCTGTAGAATAATAGTGTCTGTAGAATAATTTAAGTGTCTCTTCCGTTTCTCGGCGCACACTGCTTTGCCTGGGGACGGCACAGCGGCGTGCGCCTACTACACTGGCGCGGCCTGCACCCAGGAACGGAAGCGCCACAATAACGAAATGAAAGGGGTTCCATATGAGCAGCACGATCGAGGCCCCCCAGGAATGGGTTGAAACGGTGGGTGACTTGCGGTTGCCCCCCAGGGCCGACCGAAAAC
>PWXP01000351.1 GCA_003561895.1 Planctomycetaceae bacterium
ATTATCAGGAAGAGGACTTGAGCGAAGACCTCGAATATGCCAAACGCCATTAGCAACTCATCGCCGCTGATCCACTTGGCCGGCATCCGTCGGCTGGACTTGTTGCGGGAATTCTATGACGGAGTTCTCATCCCGCCGGCCGTTTGGCGGGAAGATCTGTATCGGCAGGCCTTATCTGCCGTTGGCGAAAGTGCGGCCGGCCAGTAGCCGGCGACCTTGGTCCCCAACCCTTGAACGTTCTCTCCTTCTCCTACTGTTTCCCGCACGCCCGGGCCCCGGCGTGGGGTGTGTTTGTCGAGCGGCGGCTGGCGGCGCTGGCGCGACGGCCGGGGGTGGAACTGCAAGTGGTGTCGCCCGTGCCCAGCTTCCCGCTGGTCACCCGCTGGCGCCGGGGGAGCGTGCCGGCGCAGGAGCAATGGAACGGGCTGACCGTGCACCGGCCGCGGTTTTTCAGTGTGCCGGGCGTGCTGAAGTCGCTCGATGCGAAGTTCTACGCCCGAGGGCTCCGGCGAACAATGGAAGCCAGGTGCCAAGTGTCAGGTGTCAGGTGTCAGGAAGGTGAAGCGGGAGACAGGAGGTCGGAGAAGGGAGATGGCGACCCGCTTACGCGTACGACCGACTGCCTGAGCGCGCCGCTGACACCTGACACCTGTCACCGGACACCCGGAATGTGGCGGCCGGACGTGCTCGATGCGCATTTCATCTGGCCGGACGGGGTGGCCGTTGCGCTGCTGGCCCGCCGGTTGGGAATCCCCTACGTGCTCACACTGCGCGGCGTTATTTATCTGTGCATGGACGTGGCCGGGCAGCGTCGGCAGTGCATCGAGGCGTTGCGCGGGGCGGCCGCGGTAATCAGTGTCGACGGCCGCATGGCGCGGCTGGCGTGCGAGTTGGGAGTGCCGCCGGAGCAGGTGCACGTCATTCCCAACGGCGCGGATTTGGACCGCTTCCGGCCGTCTGACCAACTCGATGCCCGCCGTCGCCTGGGCCTGCCCGAACAGGGACGCCTGCTGGTTACCGTGGCCCACCTGGGCGTGCGAAAGGGGCACCGGGAGGCCCTGGCGGCCCTGGCACGATTGCCCGACGACGTCGGGTTGGTGCTGGTGGGCGACGAGTTGCGCCGGGGCGACGCAGCCCGGCTGCGCCGCGTGGCCGCCTCGCTAGGCGTGGGGCACCGGCTATGGCTGGCCGGCAGCCAGCCCCCGGAGCGTGTGCCCGACTACTTCGCCGCGGCCGACGCCGGCCTGCTGGCCTCGTATCGCGAGGGCTGCCCGAACGCCGTGCTCGAATGCCTCGCTTGCGGCCGGCCGGTGGTGGCCACCGACGTGGGCGCCGTACCGGACATGGTCGTGCCCGGACGAAACGGCGAGATCGTGCCCCCGCGCGACTCCGAGGCCCTCGCCGCCGCGCTCCGCAAGGCGCTCGGGCGCTGCTGGAATCCGGAGGACGTACGCCGCGGGGTGAAGTCGTGGGACGAAGTGGCCGAGCAAGTTCACCAAGTGCTGGACGCGACGTGTCAACCGGGGTGCTGGGAGTTCGATGACCGTCGGGCTTTTCGGACTGGGGGTGCGGAGTTTTCGGCCGAATGAAGCCACTTCCCACTTCGGCCCAGGGGCCGGACCTGTGCCTACGAATTGGCCGTCCAGAGATAATGGAACCACGGATGCTTGGCGCGTGGATATTCCAGAGCGTAAACTCCAGGGACGAGCAACCAACAGGTATTGCTTGCCGGAACAGATATATTCCACGCGACGTACTCAACTCCCTGTGTACGGCGGGTCGACGCAAGGCGCGCATTCAGCCGTTGTATCGCGAACACCTTGCCAACCACTTTGCCGATACGTTCAGCCGGATCGGACTTCCGGAACCCTACGATACCGTGGAATAGATCGTACGTAACCGTTCACGGGGCACTGTCCCCTTCGGCCGGTAAGGGGACAGGTCCCCGGCCGGCCCTTGAACGGTTACCATTGAGCCCGGCCCGGGGGTGGCGTCGGAGAACTGGGGGGTGGGTTGGCAGTAGCCACATGTCGCTCCGGCGGGGCAACAGGCCACGATGGGGGCGCATTCTTGGTCAACAAACCACGGGGCACGCCGGGTTCCGCACCCCGAATTGGTCGGCGGGGCCGGCGTGTGATAGAATGTGCCTATCACCCGGGCAAGAAGAAGAAAAAAAGGAGAACCGTCATGCGTGGAAGAATGACTCTATCGGCACTCCTGGCCCTTGCGGCCGCCCTGGCCTGCTGCGCCCCGGCCCGGGGGCAAGGGCGGCAGTACCCGGTCCGGCCCGGCGACGACTACCGCCTCGCCCTCCGCCGCCTTCAGCCGGGCGACGAGTTGGTGTTTCTGCCGGGCGTCCACGAGCGGGCGACCATGCTCGAACTCCGCGGCGCGCCGGACCGGCCCATTACCATTCGCGGCCACATCGACGCCCAGGGCCGGCGGCCCGTGGTGCAGTTTACCGGCCGGGGCCACAACTTGTGGCGGCTTAGCGGCCAGCACGTGGTCATTCGCGACCTGGAACTGCACGCCACGCACGCCTACGCCCTCCGGGTCGACGGGGCCGACCACGTGCGCATCGAGAACTGCATCTTCCGCGACTGCGGGGGCGGAGACCTCAGCGCCAACACGGCCGACGTGCACGCCCTGCACGTCACCGGGTGCCTCTTTACG
>PWXP01000633.1 GCA_003561895.1 Planctomycetaceae bacterium
TGGAAGCCTATCCCAATGTGTTGTTGACGGGGTGGAAGCCTATCTCACTGTGTTGTTGACGGGGTGGAAGCCTATCCCACTGTGTTGTTGACGGGGTGGAAGCCTATCTCACTGTGTTGTTGACAGGCTGGAAGCCTATCCCACGTGTGCGGTGTCAGCCTCGCACGTTTGGGGCAGCAGTTGCGGAAACTGCGCGGCGGCGTTGCGGCGCATTTCGTCGGGCAGCGCCTTGCAGGGCACGGCTTCGATTTCGGCGAAGCGCCGGTGCGCGGCCCGCAGGGCGCCGCCTTCGGCGTCTTCCAGCGGGTAGCGGGCATAGACGGCGTCGCGGCTGGGCAGCGGCAGGTGGAACATGAACGTCTTCTGCGACGAGGCCATCACCTCGCGGATCAGCCCGAGCACCTCGCCGCGGCGGTCGGCGCCGATTGCCGGGCCCGCCAGCGTTTGCTTGGCCAGCCCGATATGCGCGTCGTCGAGCACGGCCTGCTCCGGGCAGAACACGTTGGTCCGTTCGAGCAGGCCGAAGGCATAATGGACGTACTGCGCCCCGCCCTGGGGCACCGTGGCGTATGCCAGCAGCTTTTCGGCCGTCGCCTGGATGCCCGGCTCCGAGGCGTCGCCCACCCCGGCCGTCGTGTAGCAGGGCAAGCCGTAGCGCCGCGCCAATTGCGTGCAGTCGAGGTAGTAGTGCATCGCCTCGGCGGCGGCGTACATGTCGTTGAGGTTATCGAGCCGGGTGCGTACGGGCACCGCGCCGTAGAGGACCGGCGCGCCGGGGGCGGCAAGCTGGTGCAGCGTTACGCCGGCCAGCAACTCGGCGTTCACCATCGCGACCATGCCGAACTCGTCGAACGGGCCGGTGGCCCCGCCCATCGGACAACTGGAAACCACCAGCGGCACCCCGCGCCGGGCAATGGCAATGAGCTTCGACGCCGTGTCGTCGACCACTTGCAGCGGGCTCTTGATGACGCAGGCGATGAACGACAGGACGGGCTCGCGGGCGAAGGCGGCGGCCCCGCCGGCGACCATCTCGCCCAGTCGCACAATGTCGTCCAGCGCCTCCAATTCGGTCAGCCCCCCCTGCACGTGTTTCGTGATATGGCCGAGGCTCGTGAAGAACTGGTTGATGTCCTTGTTCGCCGTCGTGATGTCGGCGTCCTGGAGGTTCACGTTGCGGATGAAGAAGTCGAGGTGCTCGAGGTGTTCGCACAGGTGGGCGGAGCGGGCCAGCCGCGCGATGCTGCCCGGTTGCCGCGTGAACCGCGGCACCGCGCCGTCGAACGCCACGTCGAGCCACACGTTCGTCTCCGAGCCGCTGCCGAAACGCACCCGCGGCTCCGCCGCGTCGAGCACCAGCCGGTTGGCCGGGTCGCGGGCGCCGAGCACGATGCTTGAAGGGGCGCTCGCCAGCGCCCGATCGATCAGGCTGCCGGGAATACGGATGCGCGGGCAATCGCCGCCGTCGTCGATTTTCGCCCCCGCGGCGCGGAACAGCTCAACCGCCTCGGCGTTGTACGACAGCAGCCCGGGGTCTTCGAGCAACTCGCGCGACATGCCGTCGATCAGCCCGAGCTGATCCTCCGAAAGCCGCTCCCGGGGCGTTACCAAAACTCCTTCACGTTGCGGTTGTAACACTAGGCATCCCTCCGAATTGCAGGAAATCGTTCGAGCACGGCCCGGCGCACGTCGGCGGGCAGGCGGCTCTGTCGCGGCTGATTGCGAATGCGGTCGACGAACGCCCGGGCGCGGCATAGGGCGTCGCTTTCGGGGGTCATCGAGCCGCGCTTCTGGCGGTTGGCAAGCTTGGGTACGAAGAACTCCCCGCGCATGTGTCGCACGGTGTGCTCCTCGGCAATGTAGTCGGTGGCCGGGCCCTTCTCGATCATCAAGTCGAGGGCCAGCGTTTCGTCGTTCACTTCGATGCCGCGCAGCACCCGCTGGCACATGCCGAGAATCTCGTTATCGACCACCAGTTTGTCGTAGGCGACCGTCAAGTCGGCCTCCATCAGGCCGGCGATGTCGTGGATATAGTTCGCGCCGCTCATGGCCACCAGCAGGCTGGACATGGCGCTTTCGTAGGCGGCCTGGATATCGACCTGTTTGGCGTCGGTGGTGCCGGCGGTGGAATAGACGGGCAGTTGGAAATATTGGGCCATCTGAGCGACGGCGGCGTTGATCATGGCCCGCTCGATCGCCCCGCCCACGTGGTCCATCGTCTGCAAGTTGGTGATCGAACCGACACTGCCGCAGATGCCCGGCGCCCCCTTGTGGGCCGCCTGAATGAGTACGATGCCGCCGAGCGTTTCCGCCACGTGCGTGAGCACGTTGCCGGCCAGCGTAACGGGCGCCGTGGTGGCGCAGATGGGTTCGGTGGGCACGACCACCGGCAACCCCTTCTCGGCCAGGAAGCAGGCCATCTCGCCGTAGTGGTCGTCGATCTTAAACGGGCTGATGATCAGCGTAATGAACGACACGAACGGCCGCTCGCGCAGCGCATCGGCGCCGCCGGCGATCAGTTCGGCCATTTCCACCACCTGGCGGCAGCCGGCCAGCGAGTACACGCCCCCCATCACGTGCCGGGTGGTGTTGTCCAGCGCGTGGAAGAACCGGTTGACGTCGATGGCGTCCTGCTCTTCGATTTCATTCGGAAACACGTTGATGGTAAACA
>PWXP01000395.1 GCA_003561895.1 Planctomycetaceae bacterium
ACCGGCCCGAGCGTGGCCGAGCGGCTGCGGCCGGGTTACCGGGCGGTGTCGGTGCCGATGAGCAATTCGCAAAGCGAGATGGCGCTGCTCTCGCCCGGCGCGGCGGTCGACGTCATGTTCCGCACCTTTGCGAAGGACAATACGCCGGAAACGACTGTGACCCTCCTGGAGAACGTCGAAATCCTGGCCATCGGCGATCAGACGTTCCCGGGCGGCAGGGTGAACGCGGGCAATCGCGGCGGTGGACGGTCGGCCATGGTCACCCTGGCGTGCACGCCCGAGCAGGCCAGCGCGCTGAAAGTGATCGAGGGGCGGGGCTCGCTTTCGCTGGTGCTCCGCAGCCCGGAGGACCGGCACCTTGTGGGCCACTCCTCGCCGCGCACGCTGGAGGGGCTGCTGAACTTGCCGGAGCCGAAGGCGGAGGTCACCACGCAAATCTACCGGCGCGGCCGGCGGACCACGTCGGTGTTCGCCGGCGGCCGCCAGGTGGCCGAGACCGAGGGTTTCGGCGGTCTGCCCATTCCGGCCGACGACGCGAGGCCTGGCGTGGCGCCGGTTTCCTACGCTCGCCCGGCCGGCGAACGCGCGGCCGCCACGCAGGAACCCGCCGGCGCGGCGGACTCGGACAACGGACGCCACGGCAACCCGTGAGCATGGATTGGGGGTGGGGCTCGGAACGGGTCCCACCCCGGAACCCAAGACATAACCGAGATGTACCATGAGAAGTAGCGTGGTGACAAGCAAGCCAAGATCGTGGTGGGACTTCGGTCGCTCGGCCGGGCGCGCTTCCAGCGCGCCACGAGCAAACCAGCTTGGCGTGGCTTGCGCAGTCCCACCAAGGCTTTACGCGACCTCGTCCCACCCTACATGGATAATCCCGGCACAATTCAACTGTATGGCGGGCCGACGGACCGAACCCGCCAAGGAACCAACGTAACGGAACGCAAGTACGGGGGTGGGTTGAGGGACGACACTCACCATCGAACGAACGCACCCTAAACCATGGGGCCCATAATGATTGCCCAACTCTTGAAACGACGCACCGTTGAACCGGCCGCGGTGGACCCCTCCGAGTTGGAGTTCCAGCGGCTGAAGACGGCCATCCACGAGGAACTGGTCGAGACGCTCGACCTGTCCGTGGTCGAACAGATCGACGAGCGGTTGCTCGGCGCCGAAATCCGGCGCCTGGCGGAGGAAATTTGCCTCGGCCTGCGAAAGCAACTCGACGAGGCGGGCCACCGGCAGATGCTCGACGAATTGATGGACGAGATCTTCGGCCTCGGCCCGCTGGAAAAACTAATGCAGGACCCGGCCATCAGCGATATTCTCGTCAACGGCCCCCACGAGGTGTTCGTCGAGCGGCGAGGCCGCCTGGAACGCACCGAGGTGGTATTCGCCGATCAGCCGCACCTGATGCGGATCATTCAGCGGATCGTCTCGCGGGTGGGGCGCCGAGTGGACGAGGTCAGCCCGATGGTCGACGCCCGGCTGCCCGACGGCTCGCGTGTCAACGCGGTCATTCCGCCGTTGGCGTTGGGGGGCCCGAAGCTGTCCATCCGCCGGTTCGGCACCAAGCCGCTTTCGGCCGACGACTTGCAGCGGAACGGCTCGGCCCGGGAAGAGATGCTCGAGTTCCTCGCCGCCGCCGTGCAGGCCCGGCTAAGCTGCCTCATTTCCGGGGGCACCGGCGCCGGGAAGACGACGCTGCTGGACGCGCTGTCGGCCTTCATTCCCGACGGCGAGCGGCTGGTGACGATCGAAGACTCGGCCGAACTGATCCTGTGCCATCCGCACGTGATCCGGCTGGAAACACGGGAGCCCAACGTGGAGGGGACCGGCGCGACCACCCAGCGCGACCTGGTTCGCAACAGCCTCCGCATGCGGCCCGACCGCATCATCATCGGCGAGGTCCGCGGCGCGGAAGCCCTCGACATGCTGCAAGCCATGAACACGGGCCACGAGGGTTCGCTGACGACGATCCACGCGAACGACACGCGCGACGCCCTCTCCCGGCTGGAGATGATGATCACCATGACGGGGTTCGATCTGCCGGTGTCGGTCATGCGGCAGTACATCGCCTCCGGGATTCGGCTGGTGGTGCACCTGGCCCGCCTGAAGGGCGGTGGCCGGCGGATCACGCGGATTTCGGAGATTGCCGGCTACGCGGACGGCAGCTACCGGATTGAAGACATCTTCGGTTTCCGCCAGACGGGCGTCGACGCCGAAGGAAACGCCACCGGCGAGTTCTACGCCACCGGCTACCGGCCGCGGTGCCTGGCGCAGATCGAGGCGGCCGGAATAACATTGCACGAGAATTTATTCGACGCCCGGAGCGTCGATTCATGAAACTGGTTTTCCGCTCCCATGCGCTGGGGCGGAGGTTCGCCTCCGCCCCGGCCATGGGTAGCGTGAAAGGAGTTGAACTCGCGAATGGCCCCCTTGGAGTTCACGCTTTAGCGTGTGAAGCGACGATGGGTGAGCCCCGGCACGCTAAAGCGTGAACTCCAACGGGGCACGCTAAAGCGTGAACTCCAACAACGAAAACCGCCTTTGACAGGAGTCATGTAGGGTGGGACGAGGTCGCGTAAGTTTTTGGTGGGACTGCGCAAGCCACACTGGGCTGGTTTGCTCGTCGCGCGCCGGAAGCAAGCCCGGCCGAGCGACCGA
>PWXP01000630.1 GCA_003561895.1 Planctomycetaceae bacterium
CGAGCTTTCGAGCGTACCTGATGGCCACGGTGGAGGAGGACGACCACGCGTTGCACGACCCCGCAGCGCCAGCCCGCCCCGGGGGGCCACCTTGCCTCGATGCACGCTTCGACGTAACCTGAATTGCCAGGATGGAGCCACTGGCTTGTGCCTCCATCAGTAGAGAGTGCGCCCGAGGGTCGGCCGAGTGCTTTTCGACCAGCTACACACAACCCTCCCAGCGGAGTCCCCCTGGATAAACACGGAAGCTGACAAACATGGGAAGTTTTAGTGGATTCGAGAAGATTGTCCGCCGCGATGAGCCCCTGGCCATGCACACTTGGTTCCAATTGGGGGGTTCTGCTGAGTACTTCGCCGAACCGCGAGATCAGGACGAATTGATCGGGCTGATCGCCCGATGCGCCCAAGAGGAAATCCCCGTGCGCGTGTTGGGCGGCGGCTCGAACATCCTCGTACGCGACGAGGGCGTGCCCGGCATGGTCCTCCGCCTTGCTGCGCCCGCTTTCGCAGCGATCGATGTCCCCGGCATGGCACTGACCGCCGGAGGGGGCGCGCCGCTGGGGCGGGTGGTGACCACCGCCTGCCATGAGGGGCTGGCCGGGTTGGAGGCGCTAATCGGCATTCCGGGAACCCTCGGCGGCGCCCTGCACGGAAACGCCGGCACCCACGCCGGCGACGTCGGCCAGTGGACCGCCCGGGCCACCATCGTAACCCACACCGGCGAGGCGATCGAACGCCCCCGCGATGAAATGCACTTCAGCTATCGCACCAGCAGCCTCGACGATCTGGTGATCCTCGAAGCCTCCTTCCAGTTGGACGCGGATGACCCGGCCGACCTCGCCCGCCGAATGCAAAAAAACTGGATTCTCAAGAAGCAGTCGCAGCCGATGGGGCACCAGTGCGCCGGCTGTGTGTTCAAGAATCCACGGGGAATCAGCGCGGCGGAGCTGGTCGAAGAGGCCGGGCTGAAGGGCACCCGCATCGGCGGCGCCGTGGTCAGCGACCGGCACGCCAACTTCATTATCGCCGAGCCCGAATGCACCGCCCAGGACGTTATTCGCCTGATCGAATTGATCCGCAGCCAGGTCCACGAACGGCTCGACGTGGAACTCGAGCGGGAACTGGAAATCTGGTGACCCATGAGTGCAGCCAAACGAGCGAAAAAGAGCGCCGTCGGGCCGCTGGGCGATTTGGCCGGGTGGGCGATCGGCCGGGGGCGCCCCGTGGCCGTGGGCCTGCTCGTGCTCGCCGCCTTTCTGCTGGCGTGGTGGTGGGTCTGGCAGCAAGTCGGTCCCCGCGTCACCCGCGCGGAACGATACCTGGTCGAACTCGACGACCTGGACGTAACCTCCCAGCCCGAGTGGATTTACGCCGACGTCCGATCGGAAGTGCACGAGTTATTGCGGCTGGGCGGGCCGATGAATCTGCTCGACGACGACCTCGGCCCCCGCATTGCGGAAGGGTTCGACCGCCATCCTTGGGTCGAGCGCGTGCTGCAGGTCGCCAGGTTGTCCAGCGGCGTGCGGGTGGAGCTGGAGTATCGCCGGCCGGTGTGCGCGGTGCGGGCGGGCGAGCGGCTTTGGCTGGTCGACCGCCGCGGCATTCTGCTGCCCAGCAAGGGGGCCCCGCGCGCCGAGCTAGATCGGTATCCTCAATTGGTGGGCATCGAGCCGCCGCGTTTCGCCTCCGAAGGAGAGCCCTGGGGGAGCGCGCGGGTGGCCGGCGGCGCGGCCCTTGCCGGCAAGCTTTTCGACGTGTGGGAAGCCTGGCACTTGGCGCGGATTATTCCGTTTCCGGTCGTTGCGCCGGACGGCCGGGAACTGGTCCATTACAGCCTCTTCACCATCGGGGGGACGCGCATTGTGTGGGGGCTTCCGCCGGGCGTCGACAGCCCCGGCGCGCCGAGCGCGGCGGAGAAGCTTGCCCGGCTGAAGGCATACCGGGCACGTCACGGGACGTTCGACGGCCCGGCCGGCCCCCTTGACCTGGACGTACGTAAGCTGCCGGCCAGTGCCCCCTGACAGGGTCGGGCCACCATCGGCCGCGGCCACTCCAAGATCGGCCGATGGCGGAAACTACGTTCAGGGGGACTGCTCCATTTCAGACCGGCCGCCGTCCTTGCCGGCAATCTCCTCGCGCACAAGGGGCACGTCATCGGGTGCCTCCACGCCGATCCGTACTGCGCCGGGGGTGATGCGAACCACCGTAATGGCAATGCAAACCAAGGGGATGTATAATTGTGGGGCGGGGCCCCCTGGCGTAGGCCGCGCCCGCCCTGTATTGTGTTGGGGTTGGTATAATGCGCTCACAACCTATTCCACCTACCAGCGGAGGAGTTTATGGCCGAGAACGGCGAACTGTACGATGCAATCCTAGTGGGTAACGCAAAGAAGGCCGAGGAGATTACCACGGCGGCGCTGGAAGCGAAAGCCGATCCCAACGAGTTGGTCCAGAAGCAGATGATCCCGGCGATGGACGAAGTGGGGCGCCGGTTCGAGTGCAACGAGTACTTCGTGCCCGAACTGCTCATTTCCGCCCGGGCGATGAAGACGGCCTTGGAATTGATTACCCCCCACCTGGCGGCCTCCGGCACCCAGCCTACCGGCCGCGTGGTCATCGGCACCGTCCAAGGCGACCTGCACGACATCGGCAAGAACCTGGTGGCCTCCATGTTGGAGGGAGGCGGCTTTGAAGTGATCGACCTGGGCGTGGATGTCCCCCCGGAAACATTCGTCGAGGCGGCCCAAGAGAAGAGCAACAGCATCGTCGCCCTCTCCGCGCTGCTCACCACGACCATGACCATGATGAAGACGGTCATCGACGCACTCCAAGAGGCCGGATTGCGCGAGAAAACCCGCGTCATCATCGGCGGCGCCCCCATTACCCAAGCGTTTGCCGACGAGATCGGCGCCGACGGCTACAGCGACAATGCCAGCGCCGCCGTGGGGCTTGCCCGAAAACTCGTTGGGGCATAGCATTCAAGGCTCTTCCGTTTCTAGGTGCAGGCCGCGCGCATGTAGTAGGCACACGCCGCTGTGCCGTCCCCAAGTAACGCATTCTGCACCTAGAGAAACGGAAGAGCCAGCATTAAGCGTCCTTACGAACAGCCACAAGCATGGCACTCCCCACCGACGCTCCCGCCTATCGCGACATGCTTTCCAGCCGCGACTTTGTATACGGAGTGGAGACGGTTCCTGCCCGGGGCATCGGGCTGCCGAAGAACTTCGGTCGCCTCGTCGACGAGGTGGAAGCCCTGATTGCCGATTCACGGTTCAGTTGGATTTCCATCACCGACAATCCGGGGGGGGCGCCGATGCTCCCCCCCGACTGGCTGGCCAGCGCGCTCCAGGAGCACGGCCGGCGCATTGTGGTCCATCTTTCCTGCAAAGACCACAACCGCAACGGCTTGGAAGGGGCGGCCTGGCGATACGCCTCCGATGGCTTTCCCAACATCCTCGCCCTGACCGGCGACTATCCCACGACCGGATTCGGCGGCACGCCCGAGCCCGTATTCGACCTCGACTCGGTCGGACTGATTACCCTGCTGAAGGCGATGAACGAGGGGCTCGAGGCGCCCGGCCGGGGCGGCAAGGTCGAGAAGCTGCCGGCCACCGACTTCTACATCGGCTGCTGCGTCTCGCCGTTCAAACGGTACGAACGCGAGTTGATGCCGCAGTACTTCAAGCTCGTGCTGAAAATCTTGTGCGGGGCCGAATGGGTCATCCCGCAGCTCGGCTACGACATGCGCAAATTCCACGAGGTGAAGCTCATGCTCGCCTCGCGGGGCATCGACGTGCCCGTCGTCGGGAACGTCTACCTGCTAACCAAGACCGTGGCCAAGATCTTCCACAGCGGCCGGCTGGCCGGCTGCGTGGTCAGCGACGAGCTGCTCGAACAGTGCACTAAGTACGGCGCCGGGCCCGACAAGGGCAAACAGTTCTTCCGCGAACTGGCCGCCAAGCAACTTGCGTGTTTCAAGGGGCTCGGCTTCGCCGGGGGATACCTGGGCGGCATGGCCCGGCCGGAAGCCTTCGCCGACATCGTCGACCTGGCCGAAAGCTACGGCCGGGACGACTGGCGCGACTTCATGAAGGAAATCCGCTTCTCCCAGCCCGGCGAGTTCTTCCTGTTCGACCACGACCCCCGGACGGGCTTGTGCGAACCCGGGGCCTTCAACCCCGAATATCTCCGGTCGTTGGCGCAGCCGGCGAAGCCCAAGGAAGTGAATCTGAATTATCGGCTTTCCCGCCTGGTCCACTCGCTGGCGTTCACCCGCGGCAAGGGGCTTTGGGGCATGATGCAGGCGTTGTTCGGCCGGCTCGGCAAAAAGCCCGAAGGGCTGCCGATGCGGTCCGTCCATGCCGTGGAGCGGGCGTCCAAATCGCTCCTGTACGGCTGCCAGGACTGCGGCGACTGCAGCCTGCCCGACACCGGATACCTGTGCCCCCTGGCGTCCTGTTCGAAGCACGCGCGCAACGGGCCGTGCGGCGGCTCCGCCGGCGGCCGCTGCGAACTGGACGACAAGGACTGCCTTTGGGCTCGGGCCTACGAGCGGCTGAAGTATTACGGCGAGTCGGAGAGCATGCTCGACCGCCCGGTCGTCCTGTATAATGCCGCCATGCAGAAGACCTCGGCCTGGGCCAACACCTACTTGGACCGCGACCACCACGCCCCGAAGGAGCAAGAGGTTAAAAAGGAAACGTAGCCGTTCACGGGGGGGACTGTCCCCTTCGCACTCACCTGACGGGAGGTGGTCCCCCCTGTTGTACCGCCACGCGCGAAGCGTGCGACCGGTCAATCACTCCCGGCGGCCGCAGGCAAGGGCTTTCCTTCCTCGGGATAATACCATCCTCCCCTACGAACCCGTCACGAGAACCATCATGGCCATTGAAAACCTGAAAATCATCGGCGAGTCGATCAACGACTCGGTCCCGTCGACCCACAAGCTGTTCGAGGCGACCGACATCGACGGCCTGCTCGAGTTGGCGCGCTTCCAGTCGGAAAGGGGCGCCGCGTACATCGACGTGAACGTCGGGCCGCGTTCGCCGCAGTTCATGGCCGACCTGGTCCGAAAAATCCAGAGCGTCGCCTGCAAGCCTCTTTCCATCGACACGCCGGACCCGGCCATCGCCCGGGCCGGATTGGAAGCCTACGATCCTGAGAAGGCGGGCGGGGCCAAGCCGGTCCTCAACTCGGTTACCTCGCTGCGAACGGGGATGTTCGACCTGCTCGAGGTGCGCCGGTTCCGGCCCATCCTGCTGGCCTCCGAGCACGAGGTCGACGGCCGCTCCCGCCCCTGCCGCACGCCGGAGGAAACGGTCGCAGCCGCCCGGCACCTCGTCCACACCTTCCGCGACCAGTACGGGGGGGCCAACGACGATTGCATTATCGACCCCGGCATCTTCCCCCTGGGCAGCGACTCGGAGGGCAACATCCACCGGTTGTTCGGGGCGATGGAGCAGATGCACGCCGACCCCGACTTCGACGGCTGCCACTACTCGGTGGGCTTGAGCAACTTCACGGTCATGCTCCCCTCGAAGCGGCCGGACGGCACCCCGGTCAAGGGCGCGCTGGAAAGCGCCTTCCTGACCAAGGCCATGCCCCTGGGGCTCGACATGGTCATCGGATCGGTAAAGCGGAAGTACGAACTGCTGCCGCCGGACCATCCGGCCATGCAGTGCCTCAACGACGTGCTACAATTGACCGGCTTCGACGTGCTGACGCGGGTCCGCGAGTTTTACGCGTGAGCACGCCCCCCCGCTGGAGTTCACGCTTTAGCGTGCTGATTATGGTAAATGCTTGCCCTGCACGCTGAAGCGTGAACTCCAACGAGACCGCGGCTGCCGCAAGTCCGTTTCCGCGTCCCAACCACCGACGAGCAACGCCATGCCCGACGCCCGCATCCTTCCCCCCGACATCGAGATCGCCCGCGGGTGCAAAATGCACCGGGTGGGCGATATCGCCGCGAAGCTGGACATTCCCGGCGACGCCCTCCACTGGTACGGCAACGACAAGGCCAAGATATCGCTCGATTTCTATCGGTGCCGTCGCGACGCGCCGTCCGGCAAGCTCGTCCTAATGACCGCGGTGAATCCCACCCCCTCCGGAGAGGGAAAAACGACCACCAGCATCGGCCTGTGCGACGCGCTGAACCGCATCGGCAAGCAGGCGGCCGTGTGCCTGCGCGAACCGTCCATAGGACCCTGCTTCGGCATGAAGGGCGGGGCGGCCGGCGGCGGGTACGCCCAGGTCGTGCCCATGGAAGACATCAACCTCCACTTCACCGGCGACATCCACGCCATCGAACGCGCCCACAACCTGCTGGCCGCCTGCCTCGATAACCACATCCACCACGCGAACGAACTGCACTTCGATCCGCGGCGGATCGTCTGGAAACGGGTGGTCGACATGAACGACCGCGCCCTGCGAAACGTCATCGTCGGCCTGGGGGGCGTCAGCAACGCCTTCCCGCACGAGTCGGGGTTTGAAATCACCGTGGCCTCGGAAGTCATGGCCATCTTCTGCCTGGCCGAGTCGCTGACCGACCTGAAGGAGCGACTGGGCCGCATCATTGTGGGCTATACGCGCAAGCGCGAACCCATCACCGCCGCCGACCTCGGCGTCCACGGCGCCATGACCGTGCTGCTGAAGGACGCCTTGAAGCCGAACCTCGTGCAAACGCTCGAGGGCAACCCGGCCATCATTCACGGCGGGCCGTTCGCCAACATCGCCCACGGGTGCAACAGCGTCATCGCCACAAAGCTCGCGCTGCGGCAGGCGGAATACACCATCACCGAGGCCGGCTTCGGAGCCGACCTCGGCGCCGAGAAATTCCTGAACATCAAGTGCCGCAAGGCCGGCATGAGGCCCGACGCGGTGGTCATCGTGGCCACGGTCCGGGCGCTGAAACTCCACGGCGGCGTGCCCCTGAAGGACCTGACGAAGCCGAACGTCGAGGCCCTCGACCGGGGTATCGAAAACCTCAAGAAGCACATCGAGAACGTCTACCGCTTCGGGCTGCCGGTGGTGGTGGCCTTGAACCACTTCTCCACCGACACCGACGAAGAAATCCAGTTCATCCAAGACAAGGTGGCCTACCTGGCCGTGCCGGTGGTGAAGGCCGACCACTGGACCCGCGGCGGCGAAGGGACGGAGGAACTCGCCCGCGCCGTCGTCGACGTGGCCGAAAACAAGAAGACCGATTTCCAGTTGCTCTACCCCGACAGTTGCTCCCTGTGGCAGAAAGTCGGCATCATCTGCCGCGAGATCTACGGCGCCACCGACGTGCTGGCCGACAAGCGGCTTCGAGCGAAGTTCCAGCACCTTCAAGACGCCGGATACGGCGATCTGCCCGTCTGCATGGCCAAAACGCAATACTCGCTCTCGACCGACCCGGGCCTGGTGGGCCGGCCCACGCGGTTCGACGTGCCGCTGCGCGACGTGCAGGTGTCGGCCGGGGCCGGGTTCGTGGTCGTCCTGACCGGCGACGTGATGACCATGCCCGGCTTACCCAAAGCCCCCGTGGCCCAGCAAATCGACATCGACGAGCACGAGAACGTGGTCGGGTTGTTCTGAAGCCGTTGCCCATGCACCACGTCTATCAACGGTTGGCGGAGGCTCTCGGGCCTCAGCACTGGTGGCCGGGTGAAACACCGTTTGAGGTGATCGTCGGCGCCGTACTCACCCAGAACACCAACTGGAAGAACGTCGAAAAGGCAATCCGGAACCTCCGGGAAGCCGATCTGCTCGAACCGGCCGCCCTCTACGCCGTGCCGCCGGAGGAACTGGAGGAATTGCTCCGGCCGGCCGGATATTTTCGGGTCAAGGCCCGGCGGCTCCGCAGCCTACTGGCCTTCCTGGAGGAGCGCTACGGAGGGTCGCTGGACGCCATGTTCGCCACCGGCACGGCCACCTTGCGCGAGCAGTTGCTGGCACTTCACGGCATCGGCCCGGAAACGGCCGATTCCATCCTCCTGTACGCGGGCGGGCTGCCGGTCTTCGTGGTCGATGCCTACACGCACCGCATCCTGGCGCGGCACGGCTGGATGGAACCGGAGGCCGATTACCACCAGATTCAAGACTTTCTCCAGAGCCGCCTGCCCGACGACCCGGCCCTGTTCAACGAGTTCCACGCGCTGCTGGTGTACGTGGGCAAGCACTATTGCCGGAAGCGGGCTCCACAGTGCGGCGCCTGCCCCCTGCAAGACATGCTGCCCGGCGCCGGCCCGCTCGAAATATAGTGCACGCGGCGGCTCCCACGCCACCAGCGGGGCTAGCCCCGCTGGAGCGATGTGGGCTCTTCCGTTTCGTAAGCGATGTTTGGCAACTACCATGGTCCCACGCCGCCCGATACGCTATAGTTGGGATAGCTTCCCGGCCGCCCCGGCCCCCGCGCAGGGGCCAGCCTACCGCTGACGTTGTGAGTAGCCCGGTTGGAGTTCACACTTTAGCGTGTGGGGAAACGATATGCATAACTCGCACGCTAAAGCGTGAACTCCCACGAGGCGGGCGGCGTGCGAACCCGGCAGTGCGGCTGGCCGCACGCGCCAACGGAAGGAGGTCGCTTATGAGCATTGGTCCTTTGGGTGGGATTGCGGGCAGTGCGGCCGGCTCGCCGCTGTCGCAAACCCACGGCTCGGAGGTCGATCGGGCCCGGCAGGACGCCGCTGCCCAGCAGCGGAAAGTCAGCAGCGATAAGAAGGTGGAGGACGCGGCCGGCATTGGCGAGACCGACGGCGACGACCACGAGACCGAGGACCGCGACGCCGACGGACGCCGCCCCTGGGAGGAATCGCCCAGCTCCCACGACGGTGCCCCCGACGCCGCGTCGCCCGATTCCGACCCGGCCCCTGCCAAAGATCCCAACCGGCACAGCGGGAACCTGCTCGACCTGTCGGGTTAGCTTGGCGTTGATCGGCCCGGCGGACGTAACGCTTGCCGGTAAGACGGACATTCCTGTCCATCCTACGTGCGCGCCACCATGGCGCCGCTGAGCCGGCGCACCAGCCGCCGCATCTCCAGCACGCTGATGATCGACAGCACCTGCGGCACGGGCAGCCCGCTGTCACCGACGACCTGGTCGATGGGCGTTGGCTCGGGTCCGATGGCGGCGAGCACCTGCTGTTCCATCTCGTTCAGTTGCAGCTCGGCCGGATGGCGGACGGGCGGTCCGTCGTCGCGCGGAGCGGCTTCGACCAGGGGGCCAAGCTGCTCGAGCACGTCGTCGGCCGTTTCGACCAGCGTGGCTCCGTCGCGAAGCAGCCGGTGGCAGCCCCGCGAGGCGCGGCTCTCCACGCTGCCCGGCACGGTGAACACCTCGCGCCCCTGCTCCATGGCATGCCGGGCGGTAATCAGGGCGCCGCTGCGCGCCGCCGCCTCGACCACGATCACGCCCAAAGACAGCCCGCTGATCAACCGGTTCCGCTGGGGGAATCCGCCGGCCAGCGGCTGGAACAGGGGCGGAGCTTCGCTCACCACGGCGCCCTGTCGGCCGGCCTCGACGGCCAGGGAGGCGTGTTCCGGGGGGTAGACGTTCAGCACGCCGCCGGCCAGGACGGCCAGGGTGCGCCCGCCCGCCGCCAGGGCGCCGCGATGCGCCGCCGCGTCGATCCCCCGCGCCAGCCCGCTCACCACGGTAAACCCCGCGCGCGCCAGGCTCGCCCCCAGCCGCTCCGCCTGGCGCAGTCCGTACTGCGTGCCGTGCCGCGTCCCCACGATGGCCACGGCCAGGGCGTCGGCCGGTTGCAGCTCCCCGCGCACGAACAGCACGCCGGGCGGGTCGTGAATCTCGCGAAGCATCCGCGGATAGTCGGCGTCGGTCTCCAGCACCACGCCAATTTGGTGCCTGCGGCACAGCGCCAGCTCGGCCTCGACGTCGATTTCCCGTTCGGCGTCCAGGATGCGCCGCAGCAGCGTGGTGCCGACGCCCTTCACCTCGCGGAGTTCGCTGGGCGCCGCGGCGAACACGGCCTGCGCGGAGCCGAACCGCTCCACCAGGGCTCGGCGAATGCGCGGCCCCACCCCGACGACCAGCGACAGCCGCACCGCCGCCCGGAACGCCTCGCCGTCGTCGGCGGGATACCAACGAGACGGTTCCATTTCCGAGAAAGGTGGGTCCATACGCGGGGCTCTCCGGAGCGCAGGATGGACATTCGTGTCCGTCGAGTGGAAGACGGACACGAATTCCATCCTACAGGCGTGGTAATTGGTAATCGTTCACGGGTCGGAAACGGATACTTTCCAGAAATTGCCGAAAAGTGCGGTTTATCCCGTAATTTCCAGTGTCTTCTCGATGTTCACTAGCTCGGTGAGCAATCCCCGTTTTACCC
>PWXP01000575.1 GCA_003561895.1 Planctomycetaceae bacterium
AAGCCCGAATTGTTCTACAACCACCAATCCCAAGGAGAAGTACCATGTGTCACCATTGCACGCGTCGGGAGTTCAATCTTTTGGCCACCGGGGCCATGGCCGGTATGGCGCTGGCGACCGGTAAACTGAGGGCGGACGGCGCGGCGCCGGACCCGCCGGCGAAGGTGCGCATCTGCGCCGTGTTCGCCGGCGCTCCCCCGGATCGCTCGTGGGGGCTGCCCGCCGAGAAGGCCGCGGCGCTCGAAAAGCGGCTGCGCGAGGCGGAGAAGAACCTGGGCAACGTCGAGTTCGTCGTCGGCCAGGCACGCAACGCCGAGGAAACCGCCGCCCTACTCGAACAGGCCGGGCCCGACGCGCCCGTGCTGGTCATCAGCACGACCATCTTCGGCCTGCGCGGCATCGTCATGCCCGTCGTGTTCCAGCAGAAGCGGCCCGCCGCCGTCTTCCACGTGCCGGTCATCGGCGGGCACGACTGGTGCCTGGTGAATCCCTGGCGGGAGCAGGGCCACCGGATCACGCTCATCAACAGCAGCGATCCGGACGACCTGGAGCGGGCGGCCGCGCTGCTGCGCGCGATTCCGCTCATGCGGCAAAGCCGGGTGCTCGTCTCGCCGCCGTTCAAGGGCACGCCCGCCTCGTACAACGCCGAACAGGTCAAGGAGCGGCTGGGCACCGAACTGCTGGCGATTCCCGACGGTCTCTACGACGAAACCATCGCAAAGGTCGACGCCGAGGCCGCCGAGGCGGAGGCCCGGCGGTGGATCGACGAGGCCGAGGAGATGGTCGAGCCGGACCGCGACGACGTGGTGGCCGCCGCCCGGGCGAGCCTGGCGCTCGACCGGATCATCGCCGACACGCAAACGCACGGCCTGTGCGTCGGCACGTGCATGCGATGGCTGGCGCGCGGCTTCCCGTGCCTGGGCTTCTCGCGGCTGAACGACCGGGGCATTCCGGCCGCCTGCGACGGCGACATGGACTGCCTCCTGACCATGCTCTTGATGCAGCACGCGCTGAACCGGGCCGGTTTCCTGGGCAACGCGGGCGGTGTGGACCTGCCGAAGAGCGCGTTCCACCTGGCCCACTGCTCCGCGCCGCTGCGGATGGGGGGCCCCGAAAGCCCCCGCGCCCCGTACCTGCTGCGCCGCCATGCGGAAGTGCGCGGCGGCGCGGTGCCCGAGGTGCATTACCGCATCGGGCAGAAGCTCACCTTCACGAAGTTGATCCACCTCGACGCCCTGCTGGTGTTCACCGGCACCATCATCGACGTGCCCAAGGTGGCGGCGGGAACGGAGCGCGGCTGCCGGACGGAACTGGTGGCCGAGGTGAGCGACGGCGCGAAGCTGCTTGCCAACTGGGGCGGCGGCGCGCTGGGGGCCAGCGCCACCGACTACTACGCCTCGCTCCACCGCGTGGCCTACTACGGCGACCACGTGCAGACCATCCGCCACCTGGCCGAATTGATGGGGCTCCGGGTGGTCGAGGAGGTGTGACGGGGAACCCGGACGACGCGACTTGACCGCGCCAGGCTGCCGGGTATCAAGCCTACCGCCGGCGACGCCGGAGGAGGAGCCAATGACGAAAGAGACCGCATTCCCGCCCGGCTGGGATGAGCATCGGGTTCGAGGAGGTTGACAAGACGCCCCGCAATGGCGATAGTTGTCCGTAGATGGCTTACCCGCCCCCCCTGCCCTACGGAAACGACGAACGCATGGCAAGAACCAGTGTGGCAGAACGCCCCGATGCCCCTCCCGTGAGGGAGCAGTTGGCCCGGGCCGCGTTCGAGTTGTTCGCCGAGCGCGGCTTTCACCGGGTTACCTTGGACGAGGTCTCGGCTCGGGCCGGGGTGACCAAGGGAAGTCTGTACTGGCACTACAACTCGAAGAAGGAGGTCATTCTGGCGGCCGCCGGGGTGTACTATCGCGAGTGGCTGCAGCAGGCCCACGCCGCAGTTGCCTCGACCACCGACCCGCTGGAGCAGGTCCGCCGCGTGTGGCGGATGTCGATCGACACGTGCCTGTTCAACCGGGCGAAGCGGACGTTCTCGACCGAGATGTTCGCCCTGGGGCTGCACGACCCCGAAATTCGGGCCAGTTGGGCCCAGTTCTACGACTCGGTGCGGGAGCTTTTCGCCGGGCTCATTCGGGCCGCCTGCAACACGGCCGGCCTGACGATTGCCGACCCGCACGGCCTGGCCGACTGGATGCTGGCCACCTTCGAGGGGATGAAGCACCGCGCGTCGTTCGCCCCGCAAACCTGCACCCGGGCCGAGCGCGACGCGCTGGTCGAGGACTTCATGTGGACCCTCCTGGCCGCGGCCGACCGGGCTTCCGCAGGCCGTGTCGCAGCGGCTCGTTAGCCCCGCGCGGGTGGAACCGCGGGCTTGTGGCCGCCCCCTATTGGCGCACTGGATTCGCCGCGCGGCCGATCGTGCCGCCTGCACCGCCGGAATCAACAGCGCCACGAGCATGCCGATGATCGCGATGACGACGGGCAGCTCAATGGGATTTATCGTGGCGGTAGACATGCTATAATGAGCATTGGACCCTTTATCGCGAGAAAGCTGGGAAAACGTCGCCGCGACCACCGAGGACGTTCAGTCATGTCCAAACCCCTAGAGTTTGAAACGGAATTGACGGGAAGTCCCGTCCTTGCGCTG